>NZ_CP150248.1:2080000-2380000 GCF_037975285.1 Ornithinibacillus sp. FSL M8-0202 | reverse complement strand
CTATGCAAGGAAGATGCCTCTTTCCCCATAAGCTTTATTCCATCTCGGTTGATTACCATGATGAAGCTGCACTTCAAAAAAAGATACAAGAAGCAATCCAACTAAAAGGTGGGTATCCCGATCTAATCGTTAGCTGGATTCATAATTCCGCTCCCCATGCATTACCAACGATTTTAAAGGTAGTAATAGAGAGAAAGAAACCTTGGAAATTAATTCACGTACAAGGAAGCTCTTCTTTCTTTGTAAAGGAAAACACGACTGTACCCGATAATTGTGAATACAGACGTGTTTATTTAGGCTTTGTATTAGAAAATAGAATTTCCAGATGGCTCACACATGAGGAGATCGCAAGTGGTGTCATCAAAGTGATTAAGCACGATTATCGAGAAACTGTCATCGGGACCCTTAAGCCTTGGAGTAAGCGTCCGAGTTAATCTTGATTTGATTAAGTGCTTGCTCCAAATCCGCCCAGATGTCCTGCCAAGCCTCTAATCCAACTGACAAGCGTATTAATTGATCGGTAACTCCCATCTTTTCTCTAGATTCTTCGGGAACAACGGCATGGGTCATCGTTGCGGGATGCTCAATTAATGTTTCGGTATCGCCAAGGGAAACGGCAATCTTTAAAAAAGATAGATGGTTTAGAAAGGCTTGCGCATCTTTCTTTGTCCCTTTTAATGAAAATGAAATGACTCCCCCGCCACGCCTCATCTGTTTTTTCATAATAGGATAATCTGGGTGAGAATCATCATTTGGATAATATACGGTAGAAACATTAGGGTGCTCCTTTAAACGCTTCACTATTTCCTCGGCATTCGTACAATGACGTTCCATCCGAACAGGTAATGTTTTCAACCCTCTTAACAATAACCACGCATCAAATGGTGCTATAACACCACCGATATCCTTTAACGTAGTCATTGCGATTTCATCTAATAAATCCTTCTTTCCTACTGCTAGGCCTGCAATGACATCTCCGTGCCCACCTATATATTTCGTTGCACTATGAAGCACTACATCACAGCCTAAATCTAATGGATTTTGTAAATAAGGTGATGCAAACGTATTGTCTACAACAACTACTATGTCATTTTCTTTTGCAACTCTTGCTACCATCTCTAAATCAATCAGCCTCATTGTCGGATTAATAGGTGTCTCCACATAGATACAGACTGTTTCAGGCTTAATCTTAGAACGAATCGCCTCCTCAGTCTCCATGCTGGAAAAATCATGTGTAATATTATATTTTTCTTTCATCATGGTTAATAATCCAAATGTACATCCATACAGTCCTGAAGAACAAAGGACATGATCATTTGCCTTCGTTAAGGCAATTAATATAGCTGATATCGCGGCCATTCCTGAGCTAAATGCCAGCCCCCGCTCCCCATTTTCAAGTTCAGCAATTCTTTCTTCTAAAATGGTTACGGTTGGATTTCCTAGTCGAGAATAAATGTACCCATCCTCTTCCCCCGCAAAGCGCCTTTCCCCTTGCTCTGCTGATTCAAATGTGTAGGTCGAGGTTTGAAATAATGGTGGGGTAAGGCTTCCTAACATCTCTTTTGTATCATATCCCCCATGAATAACAGACGTTTCCATATATTTATACGAGCGTGCCATACTTCTCCTCCTCATCTTTAACTTGATACGGAATCTACTACTATCATATTCTATTACCCCAGATTATGAAAGCGTTTTCTTTTTTATTTCTCCTAAGCCTTTTAATTGCCTTTTTATACAATCAGTTCTAATATTAGTAATTATTTGAAGAAAAGAAGGGTTAACATGGAGCAGAAATCTGATAAAATTGGCATGCTATATGCGGTGTTTGCATATGTAGTTTGGGGACTGCTTCCGATTTATTGGAAGTTAGTTGAGGATGTACCAGCAGGGGAAATTTTGGCACACCGGATTGTTTGGTCCTTTGTTTTTATGATAGTTGTTGTACTTTCAATGCGTAAATGGCAGGGGCTTGGGACAGAATGGAAACGGATAATAAAGGATAAGAAAAAACTCATTAGTATTACATTAGCTTCTGTTGTCATTAGCTTGAACTGGCTCGTCTATATCTGGGCCGTAAATAGTGAGCATATGCTACAAGCTAGTCTAGGATACTACATTAATCCACTGGTTAGTATTTTACTAGCGATTATCGTACTAAAGGAAAGGCTAACTAAAAGTCAAACCGTATCTGTTATCTTAGCAGGAGTTGGCGTTTTATATCTGACCGTGAGCTATGGTGTCTTTCCTTGGGTATCCTTATTCTTAGCCGTTAGTTTTGCATTATATGGTTTATTTAAGAAAATGGTTGATATTCCTGCCATGTATGGGCTAACCATTGAAACGTTGATTATTACACCTATTGCGCTTATCTATCTATTTCTTATACCGGAGAATTCATTTTCTGTGCAGGATATTACATCTATGAAAAATCTCCTTTTAATCGGTGCTGGTGCGATGACGGCTATCCCATTGCTATTGTTTGCCAGTGGTGCTAAACGGATACCATTAGCAATGGTCGGCATCCTTCAGTATATCGCACCAACCTTAATGTTGTTGATCGGCGTATTTATCTATCATGAAACATTTACCAGAGAACATCTTATTGCCTTTAGTTTCATCTGGCTCGCATTAGTTATCTATCTTGGATCCATTTACCGATTCCCGATGCGAAAAATGAAAATGCGTGATCGTTAAAATTTCAATTGACATAGTCTTTCTGTGCCGCTAATTTAAGATGCAAATCAATAGAATGCATACGTTCCGTAGCTTTTTTATGGCAAAAAACAAGTAATGATTTATTAAGAGCTATTCAAAACGATAACGTATTATATTTACCATCATGTCTTCTATGTAGGACATGATGGTTTCCTAATTTTATACGATAAATGGAGATAAAAAAATTCTTCCCGGACAAAAAATGTACATTTTTGTAACAAGCTTGGCAAATGTCGATTGATTAATTTTGACAATTTTCTCTTTCACTTTTAAAACAATGAAAAAATGGGTATATATAATAAAATCAGTAGATTTGTATTTTAGGCTTTCATACATTAAAGTAAAAGCAAATTGTATACAAAATAGAACTAATATAGGTGTGTTTACATGAAAAAAAAGACAATCATCATGATTATTACACTTGCTTCTATATTTGTCTTAGCTTGCGTGTTAGGACTATATCGTGAGCAGCTATCCTCCCCTGCCTCTCCTGTAGATCGTGCAGAAAATGCGGACGTGACCAATCAGGAAACATCAGAACCAGAAGCAACAGAGGATATCCCTAATAAAGCATCCCATACTCCTTTTACTGAATTTAGTAAAGAATTTAAAGCTGCGATTCAAAGCACGATTAAATTCTTTTCCACCCAAGAAAGCCATATTGTTGCGATTGGTGATTCCTTAACACAAGGAGTTGGGGATAGTACCAAGCAAGGTGGATATGTTGGCATTTTAGATAGTCAACTAAATGCTGATGCTAATCTTGTAACTTTTGACAACTATGGGAAACGGGGTAACCGAACAGATCAATTGCTTAAACGTATAGATGAGCCCGAAATAGTAAAATCACTTAAACGTGCTGACATTGTGATTATGACGATTGGTGCAAATGATATTATGCAAGTATTAAAGGAAAATTTTACGAATATCACCTATGAAGCCTTTTCTAAAGAAAGAGTTAATTATGAAAAACGTTTACACCAAATATTTGCAAAGCTCGAGGAGCTAAATCCAAATGCATCAGTTTATCTCGTTGGTTTTTATAACCCGTTTCAACAATATTTCGAGCATATCAAAGAGCTGGATATGATTGTTGATAATTGGAACCATACAAGTGAACAAGTTGCGAAGGAAGCTGGTGCAACCTTTATCCCTACAAAGGACATTTTCATCAGTACAGAAGTTAATTTATTTGCAGACGATCATTTTCACCCGAATGATATCGGATATAAACTGATAGCAGAAAGAATATTAAACTATTTAGTTAGAGAATAGCTTGTTAGAAGGTGGAGCAGTATGGAACAAGAAAAACCGAATAAAAATTTATGGAAAAGCTCCTTTATAGCTCTACTCCTGTTGAATTTTTCCGTGCTAGTCATTATTGCCTTATTAATTTTTTGGCCAGTTGAACGATCAAAAGTTCCAGCCGGAGAGCATCAAACAACCCAAAACAGTTCTGAGTTTATCATAAGAACAACCAAGAAGAACTTAAATGAGCTCATTAATGCGTATATGTATGAGTATATGAAAGACTCCAAGCATAAATATAGTGTTTCTTTAGAGGAGGATGTGCAATTAGTTGGGGAATTACCCGTATTCTCCACAACAGTTCCACTATCTATCCGCCTAGAGCCATTAGTGCAAGATAATGGGGATGTCGTTCTAAAGCAAAAGTCGATTTCATTAGGCTTGCTGGAGCTCCCAAATAAAAAGGTCATGGAGTATATGAGTGAATACTTGCCTATGCCAGACTGGGTCACAATTAACCCGGACGATGAAGAAATCTACGTAGCCGTCACTCAAATGGATATTAAGAGCAACTTCCATGTCAGTGTCGAACAGATGGATTTAGAAGCAAATAACCTCTCATTTAAACTAAAAGTACCATATGAAACACTAGGCATAGAGACCTTTTTAAGTAAATAGACAGAAAGGGCCGATTCCCCTAATCCAGTAGGGAAATCGGCCCTTTATATTTATCTACTAAAGACTAATTGCTTTACTTTTTTAGAAACCAAATGAATTAATGATTGCTTCGGTAAATCGAGTACTTCCTCTCTCAGCTGATGCTTCGGATAGTCACCTAATCTACCTTGATATAGTAACTTTAATTCCGTATTTTCTCTTAAATCAGATGGTGTCACCAAATTGGTTGGCTTTGATAGCTTAAAAGAATCGGTATCCTGCATAACGGTTGCAACGAATTGGGAACAGAAAAACGCATTTTTTCTACGAATCTCAATTTTAAAGGCAATACCTAATAACCCAATAAAGTTATATTTATAGTCTGCGGAACGCTTTTCAATCTCTTTTATATGATGGCGTATTTGCACATATTCTACTTCAGTTACATTTAATGCATAGATCGCACTATTAGCGTGTTTTAAAAATTCACCTCTAATATCTTCCCGAACAAAGCCACCACTAAACGGATTCTTTGGATTAACACGTCCGAAGCTATATACTTCTTTTAACTCATGATCAAAACCAATTGACACATGATTTAACGACTTATTTGTATATAAGTTAATCATTCTTGAAAGGTATGTCCCAGTATCTGTAAAGATAAAGTAGATAGTCCTTTCTCTCATGTTTTCCCCTCCACTCAGGACTTTCACCGAGCTTTTTTCTCATACCAACCACTCAAAAAACGGATATACCAAAACTTTACCGAAAAAACAACAAATATACAAGACAAATTTACAATTTAATTTATTGAATACTGGTAAATAGTAGATAAATCAAGGTTTTGCATTGACTAACGCCTTTAAATTTCGTAAGCTTACGATAGTAATATTATTGGAGGAAAACTTATACATGATAACTGTAACGAATGTAAGTTTACGATATGGCGATAAAAAGTTGTTTGAAGATGTTAACTTAAAATTTACACCTGGCAATTGCTATGGCGTAATTGGCGCTAACGGTGCAGGAAAATCTACATTTCTAAAGATCCTCTCCGGTGAAATTGAGCCCCAGACCGGAAATGTATCCATGTCTCCTGGTGAACGTTTAGCTGTACTAAAACAGGATCACTTCGCTTATGAAGATCATCCTGTATTAGAAACTGTATTAATGGGACATGAAAAACTATATGCCGTAAAGCAAGAAAAAGACCAAATTTATATGAAAGCTGAATTCACAGAAGAAGACGGCATGCGTGCTGCTGAACTTGAAGGCGAATTTGCTGAAATGAACGGTTGGGAAGCTGAATCGGATGCTGCAATTCTTCTTAAGGGACTTGGTATTGAAGAAGAGCTTCATAGTAAGTTAATGTCCGATTTAACAGAAGAACAAAAAGTTAAAGTTTTACTAGCACAAGCACTATTCGGCAACCCTGATATTCTTTTATTAGATGAGCCTACAAACGGATTAGATATTCAAGCCATTCAATGGTTAGAAGAATTCTTAATAAACTTCGAGAATACGGTTATTGTCGTATCACACGATAGACACTTTTTAAATAAAGTATGTACGCACATTGCAGATGTTGACTATGGAAAGATCCAAATATATATCGGAAACTATGATTTCTGGTATGAGTCCAGCCAATTAGCTAGCAGAATGGCACAGGAAGCAAACAAGAAGAAGGAAGAAAAAATTAAAGAACTACAAGCCTTCATTGCACGATTTAGTGCTAACGCTTCTAAGTCTAGGCAAGCAACATCCCGTAAGAAAATGCTTGATAATATCACGTTAGACGATATTAAGCCATCATCTAGAAAATACCCTTATATTGCCTTCACACCAGAGCGAGAAATCGGAAATGACCTACTTCGTGTCGAAGGTTTAACCAAAACCATTAATGGAGAAAAGGTATTAGATAACGTTAGCTTTATCATGAACAAGGACGACAAGATTGCCCTAGTCGGTAAAAATGATATTGCTAAAACAACGCTATTTAAAATTTTGGCAGGAGAAATGGAGCCAGACGCAGGTACGTATAAATGGGGCGTTACCACATCCCAATCCTATTTCCCGAAAGATAACAGTGAGTATTTCCAAAATGGTGATTTGACCCTTGTTGATTGGTTGCGCCAGTTCTCACCTGAGGACGAAACCGAAACATTCCTACGTGGGTTCTTAGGAAGAATGCTATTCTCCGGTGAAGAAGCACTGAAGAAGGCAAACGTGCTTTCCGGAGGGGAAAAAGTGCGTTGTATGCTATCAAAAATGATGCTATCTAAAGCGAATGTATTATTATTAGATGATCCAACTAACCACCTAGACTTAGAGTCTATCCAAGCATTAAACAATGGTCTAATTAAGTTTAAAGGTTCAATCCTATTCACTTCTCATGACCATCAGTTCATCGATAGTATTGCTAATCGCCTAATCGATATTACCCCTAACGGAATTATCGATAAAGAAATGAGCTACGATGAATACGTACAAGATAAAGAATTACAGAAACGCATTAAAGAGATGTATGCAAGTTAATAGATAGTTAATGAACCGAGCCCCCTGCGTTGTTGCAGGGGGGTTTTTATATGTTGGCTTCCGTTTTCTAGTGCATCTAATGGTGACTTGGGAGTATGTGTGACTTATTGGATTTATGTATTCCTGATTCGGGCGTATGTATTTCTTCTTTGGGGACATCTTTTTCGTAATTGGGCTTATCTTCTTCCCATTTGGGTCCATCTTTCTTCCACTCGGGCTTATCTTTTTCTCTTTTGGGCTCATCTATTCCCCATTTGGGCTCATCTTTTTCTCTTTTGGGCGCATCTCCTTCCCACTCAGGCTCATCTCTCCCAGTTGGGCTCATCTTTTTCCCATTTGGGTCCATCTTTCTCCCACTCGGGCTCATCTTTTTCCCATTTGGGCGCATCTCCTTCCCATTCGGGCTCATCTCCCCCCAAAAAAAGCGCCCCCACATCCGTGAGAGCGCTCCACTAAATTATTTTAACTTTTCTTCCACTTTCTCTAGCATTTCCTTTGTCATATTGTCTATATCATATTTTGCTTTGAATCCCCATTCCGCTTCTGCTGCTGAGGAATCGATGCTGTTTGGCCAGCTGTCGGCAATTTTTTGTCTGACAGGGTCTACATCAAAGGTTAATTGGAATTCTGGAATATGCTTTTGTATTGCTTTGGCAAAATCCATCGGTTCCGCTGAAATAGCAGAAATATTAAATGCATTACGATGTACTAGCTTAGTAGGATCAGCTTCCATTAATTGAACAATGGCATCTAGGGCATCTGGCATAAACATCATGTCCATGTAGGTGCCTTCAGCTATATATGACGTGTATGCTTTTTGTTTAATCGCTTCATAATAAATTTCCACTGCGTAATCGGTTGTACCACCACCAGGAGGGGCAACATACGAAATTAATCCTGGGAAGCGTACACCACGTGTATCGACACCATAACGTTCAAAATAATAATCGCAAAGTAGCTCTCCTGCTACTTTGTTTACACCATACATTGTAGTAGGCCTTTGTAGGGTATCCTGTGGGGTACTGTCCTTCGGTGTTGTAGGTCCGAATGCGCCAATTGAGCTTGGTGTAAAGAACTGTAAATTAAGCTCTCGGGAAACCTCCAAGGCATTCACAAGTCCACCCATATTAATATCCCATGCAACTTTCGGCATCTTCTCAGCAGTTGCTGATAAAAGTGCTGCCAGATGCATGATTGTGTCTACCTGGTATTCCTTTGCTACCTCATATATACGCTTCTCATCCGTTACATCTACTACTTCAAATGGACCTTTTTCGCTTTCTTCTTCTGAATAACGAATGTCTGTTGAAACTACATTTGCGACCCCATACATACTTCTTAGCTTCGTGACCAGCTCTGAACCAATTTGTCCCCGAGCACCTGTAACAAGTATCTTTTTCATCGGTTTCTCCTCTATTCAAAAATCTAAAAGATGTAAATTATCACTAGTGTTGCAAAAATAATGTCGTAATTTTCAGTTTTATTATATCTTCTGTTTAGAGCCAAAAAAGTAAATACCGAATTAAAGGTGGCTCCATCCATTTGGAAATAATTTACAATTAGACCTGTGTGACAACGACAATTTGCTTATTAAGGGACGGATTTGCCTTCAATCTTTCGAAGCCAAATATGCGCTGGTTTCCATAATGCAGCCCTTAAATAACGGCTAATTTGTAGCGTTTTTCGCTTGCTTTTTGTTTCAATTTGCACAAGAACATGAAGGCAAAAAACAATAAGTGCGATAAATACTTGGTTTTGAATCGCCCATTCGCTCTGACCGTAAAACTTCTTAATGCTGAGATGTTGTTTGATCCATTTGAAGAACAATTCAATTGCCCAGCGTGATTTGTACATTTCTGAAATCTCTTCGGCACTTAAATCAAAACGATTTGTAATTAAATGGAGTTCATTTCCCTTTGAATCCAAGACCTTTATCAGGCGAAAATAATTTTCAGCACGGTTTTGTGTAGTACCAATTAAGACCATTTGGTCTGATAAAACAGGCATATTTTCGGGCAACTTAAAGTTGTAAACTTCCCGTATGACTGCGTTTTTCCGCAGCCTTGAAAGGAAAAAGTAGCCCTCGTCGGTCATGCGGTCAAAACGTTCGTAGTCTAAGTAACCACGGTCGAACACATACATGCATTCTTTGTCATCTACCATAATTTCAAGCTGGCCTCGGTCATGTTCTTTTGCAGTTGTCATTACGGCTTTTTCTGGGTAAGAAGTGCCTTTTTCCATAAATACAAGACGCAGATGCAGTTTCACTCCTGCCTTTGTTTTGCGGAATTTTGCCCATTTATGATTCGTCAAATTCAGTGGCAAAGTGCTAGAATCAATAATTTTTAATGGCATTACAAGTTTCGTATAATGCGTTTTGGCATGAATTTGTGATACTAAATCGAGAAACAGTCTTTGGAAAAGGTCGGGATTCAGCCCATTTAATCGTCGTGATAACTGAGAAATACTAATAGAATCAAGGTCGATAGCCCTTTGAAGCTTGTCATCGAAGAGGCAGTCACTTAGTGCATGAAGACTCTCGACTTCCTGTAGCTGTGCAAAAAGCAGTAACTTTAGGAACGACTCTGTCGTTAATTTTTTCGTATAGAAATCTAATTTCAATGTTTTCACCTGTTCTTCAAATAATTGAAAATTAATTGGTGAAAACCATTGTCCAAATGAAGTTTTTCGTGTAATCTTGTCCATGAGATTTGTCCTTTTTAGTGGATTTGGACGGGTTTACCACCTGACTTATCCATTATAAAGGACTTTTTCTTTGCGCAAAACAATAAAATTGAACATTTCGAGTATTTTTAATAATAAAATTAATTTAATGCAACGCTAGTGGTAAATTATATTAATCCCATTTCTTTTCCTACTTTTTCATAGGCGCTAATAGCCTCATCGAGCATTTCCTTCGTATGTGCTGCAGTTGGCATATTGCGAACACGCCCAGTCCCTCTTGGTACCGTTGGGAATACGATTGACTTAGCATAGACTCCTGCTTCAAATAATCGTTTACTAAACTCTTGCGCTGCTTTTTCTTCACCAATGATACAAGGAGTAATCGGTGTTTCACTGTCTCCAATATCAAAACCTAATTTTTTCAGACCAGCTTTTAAATAATTTCCATTTTCCCACAGCTTGTCATGTAATTCTGTACTTTCCATTAGAATCTCTACAGCCTTTTTACTTGCTGCAGCATCAGCTGGAGACACAGCAGTGGAGAATAAAAATGGACGAGAACGTACTTTTAACCAATCAATTAGATTTGCCTTACCAGCAACATACCCTCCGATAACACCAATCGCTTTGGAGAGCGTGCCCATTTGGAAATCCACTTTATCTTGTAATCCAAAATGCTTCACTGTACCTGCACCTTTTCCAAGTACACCAGATCCGTGTGCATCATCGACATACGTAATTAAATCGAATTCTTCCGCAATCTCTACGATTTCCGGAAGCTTTGCTACATCCCCATCCATTGAGAATACGCCGTCGGTAATTACCATTATTTTATTATATTGACCAGATTCAACCGCTTCTTTTGCCTTCTGACGTAAATCGTCCATATCAGAATGACCAAAGCGAATAATTTTAGCTCTAGATAAACGACATCCATCAATGATAGATGCATGGTTTAATTCATCAGAAAGGATGGCATCATGTTTATCCATTACAGCAGAAATAGCGGCCATATTACAGTTAAAACCAGATTGATACGAAATAACAGCTTCAGTACCTTTAAATTCAGCTAATTTCTTCTCTAGCTCTATATGTAAGTCCAAAGTACCATTGATCGTACGAACAGCACCTGCACCTACACCATGGGATTCTACTGCTTCTTGAGCTACTTTCTTCAGCCTCTCATCAGTTGCTAGCCCTAGATAGTTGTTAGAAGAAAGATTGATTAAGCTTTTGCCATTAATCTTAATAACCGGTCCGTTAGCACCTTGTACTGGATCTATTTCATTGTAAAGTCCATTTGCCTTTAAATCAGTCAAGTTTTCATTTAAAAATCTATCTAATGTTTTACTACTCATTTGGAAATACCTCCTATTTATAGAAAATCATTTTTGTAAGCGTTACCATATAGTTAATCATATTAAGTTTATCATAAGATGCTATAAATGTTTAGGAAGATACACATCCCAAAACGTTAGTTAAGCAAAACACTAGAATATGAGTAATGTAGCCTTTTTTGAATGGGCTAGCTTCATAATATTTTTCAAGCTTTTATCCTTTCCTTCCTATTAATACACTCATTTGAAATATTTACCGGAGATAAAATATAACTTGTCATTGTCTATCCTATAGACTATCTATTATACTAGCATTATGGGACATAACATGATGGAGGAATCAGCTGTGAGAAAGATATTAGTTGCCCTATTTCTTATGATCGTAATTGGGTTTGGTATTGTAGGTATTAACCAGCAATTAATAGAGCCTGAAGAAATGATTCAAACCAATAACCCAAATTCTATTCAAACACAATCTTGAAATAAAAAAATGGAAGCATCGATTATAATGCTTCCATTAGTTGTTACTCTTCTTTATTTATTCCACAATTGTTACATTTACTTCTCTAACTCCCCAATCAAAGGCTTCTTCTTTAGTTGGGAGATGAATATCGATTCGATTTCCTTTAATTGCACTACCGATGTCACCAGCAATTGCGTATCCGTATCCTTCAACATACACTTTAGACCCTAACGGAATCACATCCGGATCTACTGCAATTACTTTTGCATTTCTATCCTCATTTAAGTTAATCCCGGTATAAGTAATACCTGTACACCCGTCACATTCAGCGGTATATGCAGTAGCTACTACGCTTAATGTTTTACCTTCCGACTGGTCATCATTCGTATTACTTTCTTCTTCACTTGCTGTACTTGATTTCACTTCAGTTGGTTGAATAGAATTAGCAGCAGCAACTTCCTTCTCTTCTGCTTTCTCATCTTCTTCCTCTTCAGCCTGCTTTATTATTAGTTCTTGCCCAACTAATATTAAATCTGAAGTAAGCTTATTCCATTCTTTCAACTCTTCCACAGATACACTATTTTCCTCCGAGATTCCAAAGAGTGTATCTCCCTTTTCTACTAAATATTTCTTATAGATTGCTATTTGTTGTTTTGGATAGATTATATCAGTGTCTAGTTCGTTCAATTCATATAATGATTCTACGGTTGTTTCGTACTCGTTTGCAATTCCCCATAGTGTATCACCTTCTACTACTTCATACTCAAGTGCCGAAGTGCTTAGTGGAGATGCAAACATTAATCCTGCAGCTATAGTTGCTACAATCGTCTTCATAGTAGTCCCTCCTTATTTTTCGGACAAAGCCTATCCTAACACAGGTTAGTAGACTATGCCGTTACAAGACTTTTAAAAGTCTGTTACAAGGATTGCCAAAACTACTATGTTTTATTACAAAAGTTATAGATTTAAGTCAATATTACTAGATTAGTACTTTAGTATCGAATAGATTACATGTACTTAACATAAAAAACGAAGAAGCACCTAAGCTTCTTCGTTTTTTTTAGAAATTATTAAGCTCTCATCTAATTAGTTGCTCTCATCTTTGAATGGTTCTTCTTGTGTAACAGCTAGCTCATGAAGTCCCATTGTGCTACCACGCTCAATTGTATAGTTAAGAACACGGTTGTTAACAGGGACTAACTCAGCACGGTATAGTGTAGGGAATACTGGGATATCCTCTACCATTAGTTCCTGCCATTGCTTGTAAATGTCCTGACGATATTCAACATCGAAGGCGTCTAATGAATTACCCTCTATAAGTAATTCTGTATTCTTCTCACTCTCATAGCGTGGGAAGTTAAAGATTTGGTCTGGTCCGTATAATCCATAAGGGTTTACATCTGTACCAGTTCCCCAAGCACCTTGATAAATATCAATTTCAGGGTCGTCATCTCCTTTTTCACCTACACGCTCATAGAAAGAGTTTAATTCTAGAAGACGACCGTCAATTAATTGAACATTTAGACCAACATTTTTCCAAGATTGGATATAGTATTGTGATAGTGGTTCAGCAACATCTCCACCTGACATTGAAGCAAAGTTAATTACTAGCTCCTCACCATCTGGAGTTTCACGGAATCCATCTCCATTAACATCCTCATATCCAGCCTCATCTAAAATTCGGTTAGCTTCGTCTGGATCAAATGTTGGTGTTTCAATAGTTGAATCATGGTAATCGCCGAATGGAGGAATGATTAGTGTCGTTGCATTCCAACGTAATCCATTATAGAATTGTTTACCTACTGCATCATTATCAACGGCATACCACATTGCACGTCGTAAGTTTACATCTGCCATTTTCTTATCGGGATCCATAACAACTTTCTTCTCTTCTTTATCCCAATGTCCTAGCTTGAATCCAATATACGTATACGATAACTCTGTTCGGCCTAACCATTCAATGTTAGTCAAATTAGCGTTATCTACAAATTGATCAGATGGAAAGCTATCAACCATATCTACATCGCCAGTTTTTAATGCCTGAACAACTGTATCTGGATTTACAACCTTTAATACTACTTGATCTAAGTTTGGTTCTCCACGCCAGTAATCTTCAAACTTTTCATACACTACTGATTCACCAGGCACGATACTCTTCACTTTAAATGGTCCCATACCTACTGGGTTTTTGCGAACTAAATCATGTTCTTCCATTTCTGCTACAGGAATATCTTTAAATAAATGTTTAGGCATTGCGTAAGGCCATACACCACCTGTTAGTAAGGATGGTTGAGACTCTTTATACGTAATCTTTAATGTTTTTTCATCAACAATTTCGATACCTGAGATTGTATCTGCTTCACCAGCATTGTACTCATCCATACCGATAATACCAGAGAAGTCTGGGCCGTAACGAACACCTGGATAATCCGGGTGACCAATGACTTCAAATGAATATGCCCAGTCTTCCGCTTTTACAGGCTCACCATCATGCCAATTAACATTGTCACGAATCTTAAATGTAAACGTTACCCCATTCGGGTATTCATCGGTTTCATAAGGCTCTGTTTCGAATGTTGCAGCCCCATCATTAGTGTAAGTAAAGGTATCGTCTATTGATAGTAACGGCTCGTCAAACCAACTAATTACAACAGCATCAGGTTTACCTGAATAGAAATTATAGTTTAAAGTACCTTGAAATACTGTATCAGATACTAAACCATAATTAAGTGTTCCACCTTGAATGGCTTCCCCTTCATTGGTTTTCGTTAAAGCGAAATCCTCGATGTTGAACAACCCATCGTCCTCTGCAGGTTCCTCATCATCTTTGTCACCATCTTGACCCTCCTCTTTAGAAGTATCTGGATCATCTTTCGGATCTTCATTAGCTGTGTTGCCACTACATGCAGCTAATACTAATAGTAAAGAAAGCATTAGTGCAAATAGCCACTTTGTTAAGTTTGTCTTGCTCATGCTAAATACCCTCCCTTTTTTAAACCCTTTTATTTGTCGAATATTTCGACAATTTATACTCAACATTAACACAACCTTTGTGTTAATGTAGGTAACAATCATTAGTTTTTTACCCTACCAATCTTCTAAGCCTCACCCCCCTATAATGTGCTGACATGATGACTCGTTTAAGTAAAGCTTCAACTATAAATTATCCTCTTCTTTGACGTGCATCTGTTGCACGTTTCAATGCCTGACCAACGTTATTAACACATAACATTAATAGGAGAATCATTACAGAAGCTGGTACCCATATCCACCACCTAAATTCCAATGTTTGTGGGTTTCTTGCATAACTTAGTAATGTTCCTAAACTAGGTGTGTTTTCTGGAAAACCAAATCCTAAGAAGGAAAGACCAGATTCTAATCCAATATTAGAAGCTAAATTTAATGTCATGGTTACAATAATCAAAGAGCTACAGTTTGGTAGCAAATGCTTAAATATAATTTTTACATTTGATGTACCTAGTGTTTTCGCTGCTTGAATATAATCTAATTCCTTCTCCTGCAATGCTTTTGATCTAATTAATCGGGCGATTCCCATCCATAGAAAGGCCGTCATGATAAGTGAAAATGTAACAATACTATATTTCGGTACAATTGCAACGAATGTAATTACAATCATGGTAAATGGTAAGATTAAGAAGAAATCTAGGATACGCATCATGACGTTATCGATATGCCCGCCAAAATAACCAGAAGCTAATCCAAATATAACTCCAATAAGTCCTGTTAACACTGTTACAATGATTGCAATCGAAAGTGAATTTCGTGTACCGATAATTAACTGTCCAAATACATCTCGACCACCATAATCAGTTCCTAGTATAAAATCTTCTCCAGGTGGTTCATATATTGCAAATAAATCAACCTTTACAATTTCGTCTTGATCCAGTACAATGGATACTCCGTAAACAAATACGGTAATACCTACTAAGAATATTAAAGAAATTAATGCCAGCTTATCTCTGACCAATTCTCTCCAAATTATGCTAAAACCTGATGGACTCTTGATTACTTCCTTTGATTTCACTTCTACATTTGCTGCATTTGCTTCCACATTTTTCACCTCACTATATACCTCTAAAATTTATTTAATACGAATTCTCGGATCAATTAGACTCAAGATAATATCTGAAAGTAAAGCACCCATGACAGAAGCTACACCGAATAATAAAGTCGTAGCTGTCACGACACTGTAATCCCTTAGGCTAATCGATTCTATTAACAATTGCCCCATCCCAGGATATCCAAAGATATTTTCAATAAAGATAGAGCCACCAATTAGTCCAGTAATTTCAAATCCGAAAAATGCTGCTATTGGTAATAGTGAGTTTCGCAAAATATGGCGATTATAAACTCGTTGTTCAGAAGCACCTTTAGCTCTTGCAAGTAAAATAAAATCCTTTTGTTTCGTATCAACTATCTCATTTCGTAGATATTGAATCGTACTGTATGTTGTAATAAGTGCCATTGATAATGCTGGTAATAACAAATGATATAATTTACTCATAAAATAATCGAACGTTCCAGGTTCTAGACCTGGGGTGACACTTCCACTAGTTGGGAACCATTGCAACTGGAACCCGAATATCCAAAGCATTACTAGTGCAAAGATAAACAGTGGCGTTGCAAACCCAACATATGAATAACCAGTAATTAGCTGATCCCTAAACGTATCATTATATCTTCCACTTGTAATCCCTAGTGGTATCGCAATTAAATAGGTAAAAATTAACGTTGCTACCGATAACCAGAATGAATTAACAATTCGCTGTCCAATTAATTCGGTAACGGGCATTTTAAAACGGAAGGACTGACCAAAATCACCTTGTAACACTCCTCCGACCCATCTAGCATATTGCTCATGCCACGGATCATACCAACCCAGCTGAATTCGAAGTTCTTCTAAACGCGCAGGATCAACATTCGGGTCAATTTGCCCTGAGAGTGCATCCCCTGGCATCATTTTTGCTAGAACAAATATTAGTATACTTAACAGGACGAGTTGAGGAATCATTATTAAAATACGGCGTAAAGAAAATTTCCACATAATATCAACCTTTCTCTGGTAAAGCCACTAAATGAGTTTCATTTATCGGTTTTAACCCGTAGGCTAAACCTTCCTCATCAAAGTAATCATTATAGGCTTGTTCATATTCTGTATTGACCTCTTCACGGAATCTTTTCATTTCTTCCCGTTTTTTCGGATCGATATCTGGTATTGCTGCTACCAGTCTTTTCGTATAAATATGCTGTGGATCATTAAAGATCTCTTCTGCGGTTCCTTCTTCCACAAAGCGTCCTTTATACATAATGCCAATATGATTACACATATGTTTAATGACACCTAGGTCATGACTTATGAACAAGTAAGTTAAATCTAACTCATCTTGAATTTCTTTCATAAAGTTCAAGACCTGTGCTTGAACCGAAACATCCAATGCAGAAACAGGTTCATCGGCAATGATTAATTTTGGCTTCAACGCGATTGCTCTTGCAATACCAATACGTTGTCGTTGTCCACCAGAGAATTCATGTGGGTACTTCAAGATGCTTTCTGGACTAAGACCAACTAATTCAAGTAACTCTTGTACGCGAATTCTCTCTTCTTTTCTACTTAAATTTTCAAAGTTTCGAAGTGGTTCCGCTACAATATCGACAACCCGTTTTTTCGGATTTAATGAAGAATATGGATCCTGGAATATCATTTGAATATCTTTTCTTATTTCTGTTTTCGCTCTTCTTACTCCTGTTATATCTTTGTCCTCAAAAAGCACTTTTCCAGAGGTAATATGATTTAATCCAATAATGGCTCTACCAGTAGTTGACTTACCAGATCCTGATTCACCAACAAGACCATATGTTTTCCCTTTTTCTAGTGTGAAGGATACACCATCTACAGCTTTTACGTGCCCAACTGTTCTTCCGAATACGCCACCTTTTATAGGAAAATGTACTTTTAAATCTTCTACTTTAAGAAACCCCATGTTGCGCTTCCTCCTTACTCTCTGCTGGGAAGTCAAAATGTTTATAGCAGCTACAACGAACGAAATGCCCTGGCTTTACTTCATGTAATTCTGGATTTGCTTCATGCGCTGTTTCTGCCACCCAAGGAATCCTTGGAGCAAAGCGACAACCTTCACGTGGCAATTTTTGTAATGAAGGTACAATACCTTGAATAACATGCAATTTATCTTGTCCTTCTTGTGTATTTGGAACAGAGTTAAATAATGATCTCGTATATGGATGTAATGGTTCTTCAAACAGAGTCATGACGTCTGCAATTTCAACGATTTGCCCGGCATACATCACTGCCACCCTGTCTGCCATTTCAGCAACTACCCCTAGATCATGGGTAATAAGAACTATACCAGAATCCAAATCATCCTTTAAATCTTTAATTAAGTCTAATATCTGAGATTGTATCGTAACATCAAGAGCAGTTGTTGGCTCATCCGCAATGAGTAATTCCGGATCATTTGCTATAGCAGTTGCGATAACTACCCTTTGCCTCATCCCCCCAGATAACTCATGCGGGAATTGCTCATACACATGTTCTGGACGTGGAATTCCAACTTTACTTAGTAGATCAATTACCTTTTCTTTACGCTGATTCTTGGTAAGGTCTTTTTTATGAAGGAGTAATGTTTCTCCTATTTGATTACCGATATTCATTAATGGATTAAGGGCAGTTAATGGATCCTGGAAAATCATACCCATATCATTCCCGCGTAGCTTATTCAGCTTTGACGCAGTCATTCCGACTATGTTTTCTCCTTTGAATAAAATCTCTCCCTCCATCTTTGCACGATTATGTAATCCCATAATAGAGAAGGCTAATGCACTCTTACCACAGCCAGATTCCCCAACAATGGCTAGCACTTCGTTTTTATTTACCGTAAGTGAAACATTATCCACCGCTGCATAATAATCGTCCTTAATCCGGAAAGATGTCTTCAAATCTCTGATTTCCAATAACTTCTCTGCCAACCTTAATCCCCCTAACTAAAAATTGCAAAAATTTAATATATAAATGTTTTATTAACATATTAAAGAGCAGATATTCATGTTGTATAGCGTCTAGTAGTGTCTGCCCCATTATTTATAGTATTAATTTTCCAAAAATTTAAGTCATTATCTATCACAGTAGATATGCCATTTCGCTACTTTCGTAATAAAACTGTAACATATTATTTATTTTTTTAAAGTATATATTATTTTCTGAGTTTTAACAAGCTTTTTTTTAACATTTTTTTAAAAGTTTTTAGATAATTAGTTCTATTACTTATAGCTAAAAGCCGTTACATTGTTGATAATTATAGGGATTTATACGGAGAAGAATATAACTAAAAAAGCCCGGGTGGGGGCATCTCCTACCAGGGCGGAATCATCTTTCTCCTGTTTAGCTCATCTCCTCTCGGGGTGGGTTTATCTCTTCTGTTTGGGCTCATCTCTTCACAAGACGGACGCATCCTCCCGCTATTTGGGCCCATCCCCTCCCCACCTGGTCAATTCTCACCAATACTCAATCACATTCTCCTTCAACTAAAATAAAAAACTCCCATTCGCTCATCTTTCTACGAATGGAAGTTTTGCTTATGCTAGCGGGAAAGATATTCAACCCTTCCTCTCTACCAAAAAAGAAGCCACACTAAGTGACTTCTTTTTCGCTATTATTATTCAGCTACTTCAGCTTTTTCCTCTGTTACACCAATTTGGTAACGTGAAAGATCTGATCCAGGATCAAGTGTATAGTTCGTTACACGGTTATTTACTGGAACAATAACAGAACGGTATAGAGTTGGGAACATCGGGATGTTATCAACCATTAGTTGTTGCCACTTGTCATATACTTCTTTACGATATTCTGTGTCCATTGCTTTCATAGAAGCACCTTCAGCTAATAGCTGATCATTTTCTTCATTAGTCCAACGTGGGTAGTTAGAAGAAGAGTTACCACCAAAAATACCAGCAGGGTTTACATCAGTACCAGTACCCCAAGCCGCTTGGAAAATATCAATTTCTGGATCATCTTCTTTTATACGATCATAAAATGAGTTGAATTCTAATAGACGCCCATCAACTAATTGTACGTTTAGACCTACAGCAGCCCATGATTGGATGTAGTATTGAGCTAGTGGCTCAGCGGTATCTCCACCAGACATTGATGCAAAGTTAATAACTAATTTTTCACCGTCTGGAGTTTCACGGAATCCATCACCATCTTTATCTTCATATCCAGCTTCGTCTAGAATACGATTTGCTTCATCTGGATCGTATGTTGGTGTTTCAATATCAGGATTATGATATTCTGGGAAGAATGGAATGATTAATGATGTTGCATTCCAACGTAACCCATTATAGAAGTTGTCACCAACAGCATTATTATCTACAGCATACCACATTGCGCGGCGTAGATTTACATCCGCCATTTTAGCATTAGGGTCAACCTCTACTTGACCTTCTTCTTTATTCCATTTACCTAATTTAAAACCAATGTATGTGTATACATTATCAATAGATCCTAGGAATTCAACATTAGACATATTTGCATTATCTAAGAATTGATCTGTTGGGAAGCTATCGACCATGTCAACGCCACCAGTTTTTAATTCTTGTACTACTGTAGAAGGAGATACCACTTTTACTGTAACTTCTTCTAAAGCAGGAGTACCTCTCCAGTAGTCTTCATTTCTTTTTAAAACAACAGATTCGCCAGGTACAATTGATTCTACTTTATATGGTCCCATTCCGATCGGGTTTTTACGAACCGCATCAGATTCTGCCATTTCTTTTACATCCATATCACCGAAGATGTGTTTTGGTAATGCATATGGCCAAATTCCTCCAGTAATAAGAGAAGGACCACCTTCTTTAAAAGTAATTTGTAATGTCTTATCATCAATTACTTTAATACCAGAAATGGTATCTGTTTCACCATCATGATACTCTTTCATTCCTTCAATGTTTTCAAAGTCAGACCCATAACGGATACCATCATAGTCTGGATGACCGATAACATAGTGAACAAATTCCCAATCCTCAGCAGTTACAGGTTTACCATCATGCCAGTTAACACCGTCTTTAATTTGTAAGGTGTATACTTTACCAGTGTCATCCACTTCCCAAGTAGCAGCACCATCTTGTGTGTACGTATAGCTAGCATCTGAGTCAAATAAAGGCTCATCAAACCATGCAATTACTTCATAGTCAGGAGCACCTGAATAGAAGTTGAAGTTAAATGTACCTTCTAGTACCGTATCTGACACGATACCATAAGTTAGTGAACCATTTTCAAGTGCTTCACCATTGTTTGAAGCAGTCATATTGAAATCGTCAATATGGAAGATGCCATCTTCATTTGCTTCCGTGCTTTTGTTATCTTCTGAACCATTATCCCCTTTGTCCTCAGAAGACTCATTGTCACTACCGCCGCCACATGCAGCAAGTGCAAGCAATAATACGAGCATAAGAGCTATAAGCCATTTGCTTGTCTTTCTCATCATAGTTGCCTCCCTATTTTTATAGATATAGTTTTCCTTGGCCATCCCATTGGCGCGGCCAAGGAGTTATCGTACGATTTTTTACCCTCTTCTTTGTCTTGCGTCTGTTGCACGTTTTAATGCTTGTCCAACATTATTAATAGACAACATTAGAAGTAAAATTAATACCGAAGCAGGAACCCAAATCCACCATCTAGATTCTAATGTTTGCGGATTAGTCGCATAGCTTAATAATGTACCTAAACTAGGCGTACTCTCTGGGAACCCAAACCCTAAGAATGATAGACCTGATTCAAGGCCAATATTAGCAGCTAAGTTTAATGTCATCGTTACAATAATAAGTGAACTACAGTTTGGTAGTAATTGTGTAAAGATAATTTTGAAATTAGAGCTACCAAGTGTCTTCGATGCTTGGATATAATCTAATTCTTTTTCCTGCAAAGCCTTCGATCTGATCAAACGGGCAATTCCCATCCAGAGAAATGCCGTCATAATGAGAGAGAAGGTCCATACACTATACTTTGGTACAATTGCAACGAATGCAATGACGATCATCGTAAACGGTAGGATTAAGAAGAAATCCAAAATACGCATCATGATATTATCAATATGGCCACCGAAGTAACCAGCGATTAATCCATAGGCTATTCCAATAATTCCTGTCATAGCCGTTACAAGTATTGCAATCGATAAGGAATTCTTTGTCCCAATAATCAATTGTCCAAAGATGTCACGACCACCATAATCAGTACCTAAGATAAAATCATCACCAGGTGGCTCATAGATGGATAACAAGTCTACTGTTACAATTTCCTCTTGGTCTAATATAATGGATGTACCATATACAAATGCCATAATTAAGATTAAGAAGATTAAAGAGATTAGTGCTAGCTTATCTCGAACTAGCTCACGCCAAATTATACTCATACCAGAAGGACTTTTTATCGGTTCCTTCGTTTTCAATTCTTCTGCTTTATTGTTTTCCATTTATTTCACCTCACAATTACCTATTCTTATTTAATACGAATTCTTGGATCTACAATACTTAAGATAATGTCAGATAATAATGCCCCTACAATCGATGCAACACCGAATAATAATGTAGTTGCAGTTAATACCGTGTAATCACGTAAGCTAATGGATTCTACTAATAATTGACCCATTCCCGGATATCCAAAAATGTTCTCAATGAAAATAGAGCCACCAATTAACCCCGTAATCTCAAATCCAAAGAATGCCGCAATCGGTAAAAGTGAGTTTCTTAAAATATGGCGATTATAGACTCGTCTTTCAGAAGCCCCTTTTGCTCTAGCTGTTAAAATGAAGTCTTTATGCTTCGTATCAACAATTTCATTACGTAAATATTGAATCGTACTATATGTTGTAATTAGTGCCATGGATAATGCTGGTAGTAACAAGTGATAAAGTTTGCTTATAAAGTAATCAAATGTTCCCGGTTCAAGCCCCGGTGTTACACTTCCACTAGTTGGGAACCAACCTAATTGGAAACCGAATAACCAAAGCATCACAAGCGCAAAAATGAATAATGGCGTTGCAAATCCAACATACGTATAACCTGTAATCAATTGATCACGCCATGTATCATTGTATCGACCACTAACAATACCGAGTGGAATGGCGATCAGATAGGTTAAGATTAATGTTGCCACTGATAACCAGAATGAATTGACAATACGTTGCCCAATTAGTTCTGTAACAGGCATTTTGAAACGGAATGATTGTCCAAAATCACCCTGAAGGACGCCACCCATCCATCTTACGTACTGTTCATGCCATGGATCATTCCATCCCATGTTTTCGCGAATTTCTTCTAATCGGTTTGGATCAACGTCCGAACCTCCTTGTCCTGATAGCGCATCTCCTGGCATTAATTGTCCTAGTACAAAAATAATTATACTAAGAACAATTAATTGAGGAATCATAATTAATGTACGACGTAATGTAAATTTCCACATATTATCAACCTTTCTCAGGTAAAGCCACTAAATGAGTGTCAGACACTGGTTGTAATTTATAGGCTAAACCTTCCTCATCAAAGTAATCATTGTAGGATTGTTCATATTCCATTTTTACCTCTTCACGGAATTGACGTTTTTCCTCACGTTTTTTAGGATCAATATCCGGAATTGCCGCCACTAAGCGTTTCGTATAAATATGCTGAGGATTGTTAAAGATGTCCTCTGCAGTACCTGCTTCCACATAGCGACCTTTGTACATGATTCCGATATCATCACACATATGCTTGATTACTCCTAAGTCATGGCTAATAAACAGATATGTTAAATCAAGTTCCTTTTGAATCTCTTTCATAAAGTTTAATACTTGAGCTTGCACTGAAACATCTAGTGCTGAAACTGGCTCGTCCGCAATAATTAGTTTTGGCTTTAATGCGATTGCTCTAGCGATACCAATACGTTGACGTTGCCCACCTGAGAATTCATGGGGATATTTTAAAATGCTTTCAGGACTTAATCCGACTAGCTCCAATAATTCTTGCACTCTCTTACGCTCTTCTTTACGAGTTAAATTTTCAAAGTTACGTAACGGTTCAGATACGATGTCTACTACACGTTTTTTCGGGTTTAATGATGAATATGGGTCTTGAAAAATCATTTGAATATTTTTACGCGCCTCGGAACGACCACGTGCAATATTCGTAATATCCTGACCATCAAACATAACTTTTCCAGATGTAATCGTATTTAAACCGATAATGGATCTACCAGTAGTTGTTTTACCAGAACCAGATTCTCCTACTAAACCATACGTCTTTCCTTTTTCTAAAGTGAATGATACCCCATCAACAGCTTTTATATGGCCTACTGTTCTACCGAAAATACCACCCTTTATTGGAAAGTGAACTTTTAAATCATTAACCTCAAGATAAGACATGTTGTTCCTCCTTGCTTTCATCAGGGAAGCTAAAGTGCTTGTAGCATGTACAACGAACGTGGTGCCCTGGTGTTACTTCTTTTAGTTCTGGATTTTTTTCATGTGCTGATTCATCTACCCAAGGTATTCGAGCACTAAAACGACAACCTTCTCTTGGCAGATTCTGAAGGGAAGGTACGATCCCTTGGATAACATGTAATTGATCCTGTTTTGTATTACCATTCGGTACGGAATTCAATAATGATCTTGTGTATGGATGTAATGGATTTTCAAATAGTGTTTGTACATCTGCAATTTCAACAACTTGTCCAGCATACATTACTGCTACTCGGTCTGCCATCTCAGCAACTACCCCTAGATCATGGGTGATAAGAATAATACCTGAATCCATTTCATCTTTAAGCTTATTGATCAAATCTAAAATTTGTGATTGGATCGTAACGTCTAGTGCTGTTGTTGGCTCATCTGCAATTAGTAGTTCGGGCTCATTTGCGATTGCCATTGCTATCATGACACGTTGACGCATACCACCTGACAATTCATGTGGGAACTGATTAATAACATGTTCCGCACGAGGGATACCAACTTTATTCAATAAATCTAATACCTTTGCTCTACGTTCATTCTTGGACATATTCTTATTGTGTAGAAATAAGGTTTCTCCAATCTGCTCACCAACCTCCATTAATGGGTTCAATGAAGTTAGTGGATCCTGAAATATCATACCTAAATCTTTACCACGTACCTTGTTTAATTCTGAAGGAGTCATTTTGGCAATGTTCTTGCCTTTATATAAGATTTCTCCTTCAATCTTCGCACGAGTATGAAGCCCCATTATGGAGAATGCTAAAGCACTTTTACCACAACCAGATTCTCCAACAATGGCAAGAACTTCATTCTTATTAACCGTTAAAGATAAATTATCCACCGCAGCATGATAATCGTCTTTGATGCGGAATGAGGTTTTTAAATTTTTGATTTCTAGAAGCTTTTCTGACATTTTTTTATCCCCCTATTTAGTAATAGTAGGCCCAAGACATTATGCCTTTTTAGGGTGTACTTTTTTACAGTATTTATGATATAGGCTAATCTTAGTATTGTTTAAATTATTCTGATAATTTAGTGTTATTGGAATTACGTGATGAAAACTATTATACTACCAAACTTTTTAGAATGCACGTCAAATTTAAAAAAAGATTAAAAAAACTTTTAAGGTAACATTTTGCAAAACTCCCAAAACCCCATGTATATCAACGGTTTTAAGGCTATTTATATTTCGACAAATTTCTTCATATTTTTTAACACCCTTGTAGTCTATTTGTATTATGATTAAATCTTCTAAATCTTCAGCGTCGTTAAATAATTGATTATTTAGTATAGTACTAATCCTTTTAACTTTCTAACGAATAAAAAGGAGCACATCCTCGATGGAATGTGCTCCTTTTACGCTTCTCATATTGGTATTATCCAAATAATCCAGAGAAAAACTGCCCAATTGCTTCAAATAATTTTTTGAAGAAGCTTCCTACATTGTCCCAAAATCCTTCATCTGCTAAAATATCCTCTATTTTACCTTGGACTTTTGATGCAATATCGTTTAGCTGATTTTTTACTTGGTCAAAATCAATATCTAAATTACGCATTTTCTCAAACAAATTAATTAATAACTGGCGGTCTTCATCACTTAATGTTATTTCCAATTTACTTAACTGTTCTTGTACGATTCTTTCAATATCTTCTATAGATGCTGGGTTTTGTTCCGCAATAGCTTGCTTGATTTGCGTGATTAAATCACTTACTTGCTCAGATGTTAGTCCTGCATCCTTTACAAGATCTGTTGCGACATTTAATTCCTCATTAGCAAGCTCCATACGTTCTTTATCGAGCTCTACCCCTCCAACATCGTAAGCCTTATATATACCAGTCAAGGCAGAATGGCCAGTAACTTTGACAGGGGATGCAACAACAACCGTTGCATTCTCAACTCCAGCTGTAAGCAGGGCATTAGCGTACATTTCACTTGTTACTTCTGTAATATTGTCAGGAGTGATAATGGATACATTGAGCCCCACTCCCTCTTCTTCTATTGTTATCTTTGCCGAGGAGAACATTCGAGAATTCGGATTTCCTCCGATATACTTAGCCAAGTCTTCCCCTGTTACAGTGAAGATATCAACCATATCAGGGTTCGTTACTTCTAACAGTTCTTCCGTTTGTGCTTTTTGTTCGTCTGTTAAATTACCTCCATAAACAACAATCGGCACGCCAAGCTTTTCATTTATTGCCTCATCCGCACTTACAGGAACGACAAAGGCTGCAAATAAACTCACAATTAATGTATACAATACTGTCAGCTTCATAAATCGTTTCATACGTATACCCCTTCCTAGCTTATTAGATTGCTTGTCTTAAAAAATATTATTCTCTTACATTGATTATACCCAATATAACAAAAATATCACTTTTTTAACTGAAAAACTAATACTATATGGAAAAATTTTCATACTCCACAATCTACCTATGTAAGAATTATTACTTTAAATTTATTTCGGTTTCCGGTATATTTAGGTTATCGAAATAATTATACAGAAAGAAGGCAAAAACCAATTAGTACGGAAAACTCCAATGCAAAACGTAATTTAGTAATCATGTGGTTTGCCAACTTCTTTATTGCCGGAAGTACCACCATGGTAATCCCCTTTCTTTCCTTGTATATAGATTCATTTGGAAATTTCTCTGATGTTTATGTTCAGAATTGGTCTGGCTGGGTATTTCTTGTTACCTTTATCGCTGCATTTATTTTTGCACCAATCTGGGGTAGAGTTGGGGATAAATATGGAAGAAAAAAACTATTAATCTTCTTTGCAAGTGGGATAGGATTATCTGTATTTCTAATGGGATTCGCTACAAATGTTTGGCAATTATTTATTCTCCGTCTTTTCATGGGGATTTTCACCGGTTTTATTCCGATGTCGCAAGCCCTTATTGCTACGCAAACTCCTAAGAACATAGCAGGAAAGGTACTTGGCACATTACAAACTGGTAGCATAACCGGAACACTGATGGGCCCACTTCTAGGTGGAGCGTTAGCAGATGCATTCGGTTATTCATCTACATTTAAATGGACAGCTATTACCATTATCCTTTCCGGACTTATTGTTTTATTCGGTATTAGGGAAGAACGTTTCGAATTTGCTACCGACAAAGACCATAAAGCATATTCCAGGAAGGAAGTGATTTTGCATATAATCAAACATCCAATTTTATTAGTTGTCATGCTTATTTCTGCTTTAGTACAAATTGCGCACTTCTCTGTACAACCGATTCTCTCGTTATACGTGGAAGAAATTCATGGTCCCGCTAATATAGCATTTTTCTCTGGTATTGCATTCTCTGCAGCCGGACTAGGTAATTTACTGATGTCCAGAAAATGGGGCAAATTAGGAGATCAACATGGGTATATAAAAATATTAATTGCCCTTCTTTTCATGGCGGGTATTGTTTATATACCGGGAGCGTTTGTCACATCTATTTGGCAACTTGTCATAGTTCGTTTCTTATTGGGCGTTTCTATTGGAGGAATTATTCCGTTAAGAATGGCTTATATCCGCCAAGAGGCACCGTTATCCATGCAAGGGGAAGTATTAGGATACAATACAAGTCTCCGGTTCCTCGGCAATATCATTGGTCCCGCACTCGGAGGATTAATTGCTGGGTTTAATGGCATATCCACTGTTTTCTATGTAACTAGTGGACTATTAATTTTAAGTGGAGGATTTCTTCTATTCGCTTGGTATCGTTACGAGTACACAGTAGAGAAAACTCATTCGTTATCACAATAGAAATGACAGTTCAATAGAAGATCGTCATCTTAACTATGATAATTCATACTTTTTAAAAAAAAGGGGCTGGGACATAACTAGCCAAGAATAATAAAAAAATGGTTCCGATCATCGTTTTTGGATGATTGGAACCATTTTCATTAGGCTATTGTCATTTTTTTTAAGTTAACTCGCTTTAGAGGCGGTGTACTTCCTTAGATTCACCGCCATTAACGCAAATCCTAATTCATTTTCTACTTTGGATTTGCCCCTCACTGACATTCGAGTGAAGCGCAAATTAGCCTTCAAAAATCCGAAGACTGGCTCTACGTCAATTTTACGTTTCCCATAGATTTCACCAGTTTCTTGATTCGAAAGCTGCTCTCTTATGTATTCTTTTTGCTGTTCCCATTTCTCGTTGTAGAAAACTTTTCGATTGTTTCCATCCTTTGCTTTTGTACACAAGGAACGTAATGGACAACCAGTACAGTCTTCACATTCATAAACTTTGAACGTACGTGTAAAACCGTATTTGTCAGTTCGGGTGGAAGTGTATCGGAATGGTAGTGTTTTATTATTTGGACAAGTAAATGAATCCTCTTCTTCGCTATATTGCCAATTGGCTATGTTGAAAGGATCATTCTTAACTTTCTTTTTCTTCTCCGTTCGATATTGATTAAAGGTAACGAGCGGCGTGCGTTCTCGTTGATTCATGACATCCTCATAATTTTGTTCACTACCATAACCTGCATCAGCGACAATATATTTTGGCAACTTGAAAAAGCTTTTCTCAATCGTATCTAGAAAAGGAATGAACGTGCGTGTATCTGTTGGATTTGGAAAGACATCATAGGCGAGGGCATACTGTCCTTCTGTCGCAAGTTGCACATTATAACCTGCCTTCAGTTGCCCATTCTTCATATAATCATCTTTCATACGCATAAACGTGGCATCGTGATCTGTCTTCGAATAACTATTTCGTTCTCCAAAGATTTCCATGTCATTTTGATAGTTTTGTTTTCGCTCCAGGTAATCCTTAAAATGCTTACGATATTGCTTAGGTACCTTACGTTCAGAGCGAAGCTGTTTACGTAGGCTTACCTCTTCGGTTGATTCAATCTTCTTATCAAATTCTTCTACCTTTTCATCTAACTTTTCCACTAGATTTTTAAGCTCTTTTGTAGAAAGTTCATCGGAACTTTCCCGTTCTATCTCTGGAATAATTTCTTTTTTTAATAACTCATCATACATTTGGTTAGACTTTTCCACCAAATTAGCACTATATTTTTCCACCGATTTTCGCCAAACGAAGGTAAACTTATTGGCATTCGCTTCAATTTTCGTTCCGTCGATAAATATTGCTTCTTCTTCAATTAATTTTTCTTGAACCAATTGACAGCGAAATTGTACGAAGCATTGACGTAGTAATTCTTTTACTTCTGGATGAACACGGAAACGATTGATGGTACGATAACTCGGTTCATAACCTTGGGCAAGCCACATCATACGGATACTGTCTGTAAGTAAGCTCTCTATCTTCCTGCCAGAAAAAACAGATTGCGTGTAAGCACAAAGAATAATTTTCATCATCATTCGAGGGTGATATGCTGGATAACCAGTCTCACGTAAAAAGAAATCAAATGCTTCGGCTGGAATACTCTCCACCACATCATTAACAGCGTAAGCAACATCATTTTCTTGTAATTTCATTTCTAAATCTATCGGCAAAACAACTTGATTCATGGTATAATGTTTGAACATAGGGATACCTCCTGATAGGTTATTGTGTGGTTACTTTAATTTTATCAGAGGGTGTCCTTTTTGTTTACTAAAAAGAGTAAGAATATTAAAAAAGACGTAGCACTTACCATTTTAAATGGTTAGCGCTACGTCTTTAATTATTTACTGGGGTTTTGTCCCAGCCTCTTTCTTCTATTATATTACTATTCAGTTAATGTAACATTTTGTAAGCGAAGGATACCAGTCGGATCTTGAATTAATCCTTGTACCTTATCGCTAACACCTAATAAGTATTCTTGGTGATGGATATATAGCATTGGTGCGATATCAACAAGCATTTCTTGAATTTGTCTATAAAGCTCTGCTCTTTCTTCCGCATCAGATGTTTGACGCGCCTCATCAAGTAATGCATCTAACTCTGGGTCTTGTGTGAATGTACGGTTACCAGGTTCACCAACATTGTCAGAGTGTAGTAACGCATAGAGTCCGTAGTCTGCATCACCTGTAACGGTCGACCAACCAAGAATGAACATATCATGCTCTCCATTAGCTGTTTGATCCAAGTATGCTCCCCACTCCATAACTTCTATCTCAACCTCAATACCAAATTCTTTTAATTGTGCTTGAATATTAGTAGCCATATCCATACGCTCACGGTTATCATTAGTCCAAAGTGTAGTCGAGAACCCGTCTTCAAAGCCTGCTTCAGCAAGGAGCTCTTTCGCCTTTTCTGGATCATATTCCAAACCAGGTACATTTGGATCATATCCAAATACGTCTGGTGCTAATGGTCCAATGGCAGGAATTCCTACACCATTATAAATACCATCAATGATTTGCGACCTGTCAATCGCCATATTAATTGCTTGGCGGACCCGAGGGTCATTAAATGGTTCTTTTTCCATATTAAATCCAACATAAGATAAACTTACACTTCCTTGTGTATTAACATGTAATCCATCTGTATTTTCAATTTCTGCTACATCTGAAGGACTTAACGGGTCAGAAATATGAGAATCTCCTGTTCTTAGCTCTGCTACTCGTGTCAAATCTTCTGAAACAACTTTAAAGGTAACAGAATCTAATTTTACCGGTTCTCCCCAATAATCATCATTCCGAACTAACTTAATATGCTGACCAGGTACCCATTCTTCAAATTTAAAGAAACCTGTGCCCACTGGGTTTTCATTAATTACACTACCTGGTTCTTCCCCTGCTTCCATGGCAGCATAGTCTTCCTCAATTAATTTAGGGGACACCATTGCTCCACCATTATGTGCTAAGTGGGCTGGAAGTGGAGAGAATGGAAATTCAGTCGTAAATCGAACCGTATAATCATCCACCACTTCAATATCTGTAACCATACTATATAAGAACGAACGTGGCGATGCGACATCTTTATCAAGTACTCTTTCGATATTCATTTTTACTACTTCCGCATTAAAGTCTGATCCATCATGGAACTTAACTCCCTCACGAAGCTTAAACTCCCATACATTATCTTCTACAAGTTCCCAGCTTTCAGCTAGACTTGGCTGCAATTCCATATTTTGATCCTGTTTAACTAAAGATTCATAAATATTAGCAGCAACATTACTGGAAGGTACATCGTTAGATCCAGCAGGGTCTAATGAAACAGCATCAGAAGAGTTTGCAATAACTAAGTCATTACCACCACTTTGACCATCGGTTTCACCACCGTCTGTTGTATCCTCACCGTTGTCAGCTGGTTCCTCTGTGTCACCATCATCTGTTGGTGAACCATTTTCATCTGGTTCGCTTGCACATGCTACAAGTACAAAACTCAGCATTAGCACTGTTGCAAGAAAAACGAGTAATCTTTTTGACAAATTCACTTGTTTATACCCCCATTTCGTTTTAGTAGACACTCATGGAATTATAAAGTGTCTGAATATTACAGATACATATTAATATATATGATAGTAGTACAAATTACAAGACTATTTTTTTAATTATTTATTGTCATAATAGACTATAATGATATAATAGTATAAATCAATGGAATAAACAGATAATTATAGCTTGCTAGAAAGGGTGTAAATTGCATTATGGGACAACCATTACAAAATCAACCTTCTATTTATGAACAACATCGAAATGTGCAAGTTCATCGTATGAAAACCTTCCTAAAGAAATTTAGGAAAAACAAAGCCGCTGTAATTGGAGGAATTCTCCTCTTCTTTTTTATTTTAGTTTCCCTTATCGGGCCTTATTTTGTACCTTATCCCGAAGATTCAGGTAATCTTGTAAACAAATTAGCTCCCCCTTCCGCCGACCACTGGTTTGGAACCGATCACCATGGTAGAGATATTTTCAGTCGGATTATCGAAGGAATGTCTATTACATTAAGAGTCGGCTTTTCTTCCGTTATATTAGGAGCGATTGTTGGAACCGTAATAGGAATTATATCCGGATATTATGGAGGACGTGTAGATTCAATTATTATGCGTTGTATGGATGTTCTACTAGCATTTCCAGGTATACTGCTAGCCTTAGCAATTGTTAGTGTACTAGGTGGAAGCATACAAAATGTTATTATTGCTATCGCCATATTTTCGATTCCTGTATTTGCAAGAATTGTTAGAGGCTCAACGTTAGCAGTGAAAAAGCTGGAGTACATTGATGCTGTAAAAGCACTTGGAGCAAGTGACTTACGAATTATCTTTAAACACATCTTACCGAATACCTTGTCACCTCTTATTGTTCAAATAACATTAAGTATTGCTACTGCAATCTTAACTGCTACCGGCTTATCGTTCTTAGGACTCGGGGCAAAACCTCCGATCCCAGAATGGGGAGCAATGTTAAGTGATGGACGTAACTATTTGTATAGTGCGCCACATGTCTCTTTCTTTCCGGGAATCGCTATTGTCATCGTCGTTATAGCCTTTAATATCCTGGGAGATGGGTTAAGAGATGCATTTGATCCAAAATCAAAAAAATAGAGAGGGTGCAGTAGATTGTTCGTATTTATTATTCGACGTGTACTTCAAACAATCCCTGTATTACTAGGTGTAACATTAATCGTATTTAGCCTATTACATCTTGTACCTGGGGACCCGGCACAAATTATGGCGGGTGAAAGTGCACCAAAAGAACAAGTAGAAAATATTCGTGAACGGTTAGGTCTAAACGATCCGTATCATGTACAATATTGGAATTATTTATCGAATCTTCTACAAGGGGATTTAGGAAATTCAATTCGAACTGGTCGAGATGTAACATCTGAAATCAGTGTGCGTATTTTGGTTACAGTAGAACTAGCTTTTTATAGTATTGTACTTAGCATCTTCTTAGGATTGATTGCCGGGATTGTTTCCGCTGTTAAGCAATATTCTATCCGGGATGTTTCCTTAATGATTATTGCTCTATTTGGTCTATCCATGCCAAATTTCTGGCTAGGGTTAATGTTAATACAATGGTTCGCTATTGGTCTGGACTTACCGAGTTGGGTACCATTTTTCGATAACACGGCATGGTTTAAACCATCCGGCTGGGGAAGCTTTGAACAAGTAGTTCTACCAGTCATTACATTAGGAACCGGTGGAGCAGCCATCATTGCCCGAATGACAAGATCAAGTATGCTAGAAGTTATTGATCAAGATTATATCCGAACTGCACGTGCAAAAGGAGCAAAAGAACGAGTCGTCATTTATCGACATGCACTTAAAAATGCTTTAATCCCTGTCGTTACTGTTGTTGGTCTTCAATTCGGTTCCCTATTAGGTGGAACTGTATTAACCGAGACCGTCTTTGCTATTAATGGGATGGGGAAATTAGTCATTGATTCTATCCAAGCCCGTGACTTTCCACTCGTTCAAGGTACCGTATTAGTTGCTGCTTTACTCTTTGTACTAGTAAATCTAATTGTCGATATTACCTATCGTTATCTCAATAAGCGTATTGACTTAAATTAACCATAGTTTTATAGCTTAGAAAGGTGTGACAGGAATGACCGTTCAATCTGTATATGAAAATATATTAGAAATAAACAATCTCCAAACATCCTTTTTCACGGAGGAGGTAGAAGTAAAAGCTGTCGACGGTGTATCGTTTAGCCTACCAAAAGGAAAAACGCTTGGGATTGTTGGAGAGTCCGGATCGGGTAAGAGTATTACATCCCTATCTATTCTTCGTTTAATTGATAGTCCAGGAAAAATAGTCGGCGGTGAAATTATCTTTAAGGGAGAAAACCTATTAGAGAAATCGAATAACGAAATGAGAAAAATCCGCGGTAACGAAATATCGATGATTTTCCAAGAGCCTATGACATCTTTAAATCCAACTTATACTATTGGTCAGCAAATAAGTGAAGCTTATAAAATTCATGAAAGACTAAACAAAGCGGAGGCTCGAAAAAAATCGATTGAAATGCTGAAGCTTGTAGGGATTCCATCTCCAGAAAAGCGAATTAACCAATACCCTCATGAGCTTTCTGGTGGTATGAGGCAGCGTGTTATGATTGCCATTGCGCTCGCTTGCAATCCAGACTTACTTATAGCAGATGAACCTACCACCGCATTAGATGTAACGATACAAGCACAAATACTAGAATTGATAAAGGACTTACAAAAAAGATTAAATATGTCTGTCTTGCTCATCACTCATGATTTAGGCGTAGTAGCCGAAACTTGTGATTATGTAGCAGTCATGTATTGCGGAAAAGTAGTGGAATATGCTGATGTGAAAACATTATTTAAAGAACCGAAGCATCCATACACTGTTGGGCTAATCAACTCATTGCCATCACATGACGAGGATATTGAAGGCGACTTACCCATTATAAAAGGGACCGTTCCTAGCCCCACAGAGCTTCCATCTGGATGTCGCTTCGCACCGCGCTGTCCGTATGCAACAGAAATGTGCAATAGCTTACCTGAATTAATTGTAGATGAACATAATCACCAAGCACGCTGCTGGATTTACTCAGATGAATGGGAAGGAACTACGGAGGTGAAGAGGCATGCGGAAAGAAATTCTTAAAGTAACCGATTTGAAGCAGCACTTTCCAATCAAGGGTGGAATATTCGGAAGAACTATTAACCATGTTCAGGCTGTCGATGGTGTATCATTTTCCGTCTATGAAGGAGAGACCGTAAGTATCGTTGGGGAATCTGGATGTGGTAAATCTACTACAGGAAGAGCTATCTTGCGTTTAGATGAACCGACAAGTGGGCATGTCGAATTTGATGGTAAGGACCTATTAGCATTGCGTAAAAGTGAAATGCGTAAAGAAAGAAAAAATATACAAGTTATCTTTCAAGATCCGTATGCATCCCTTAATCCAAGGCAAACTGTAAGAGAGATTTTAAGGGAAGCCATGTCCATTCAACGTACTGTTCCTAAAGAAAAACAAAACAAACGAATACTTGAGCTAATGGAAATCGTCGGGCTTGGAAAACATCAAATCGATCGATTCCCACATGAATTCAGCGGTGGGCAACGTCAACGAATTGGTATTGCTCGTGCACTTGCAGTAGAACCACAATTGATTATATGTGATGAGGCAGTCTCCGCTTTAGACGTATCTATTCAGGCTCAAGTTATTAATCTATTAAAAAAGCTGCAACGGGAATTTAACCTTACGTACTTATTTATTTCTCATGATTTAGGGGTTGTAAGACATATATCCGATCGTATTATCGTCATGTATTTAGGTAAAATTGTAGAAATCGCTGATAAAAAGTCGCTGTTCACTAATCCACAGCATCCCTATACAAAATCATTATTATCTGCCATACCAAGTATTGATCCTGATAAAAAGCGGGAGCGAATTATCCTAACTGGTGATGTTCCCTCCCCTATTAATCCACCTACTGGATGCAGATTCCATACGAGATGTCCATTCGCTACAGAAAGATGCGCAAAAGAAATACCAGAACTACGCGATACAGGGCAAGGTGAGAATAGCCACCAGGCCGCTTGTCATTACTTAGAAGAAATCGGTACAGGGCTCATGCAGCCAACAAATGTGCGTTAATCTACTGATAATCCATTGCTCTCCAGAATACTGGAGGGCAATTTTTTCTTTCTAACAAATAATCAAAAATATCTTCCTATTTATAAAGATTCATTGTAAACTATTTCTATTGATTAGAAGGAAGGGTACAGCTTGGATAAACAAAACACAAAAAATTTAACGTTATTTGCGATTACTTGGCCAATCTTCATTGAATTACTCCTCCATATGTTAATGGGGAATGCAGATACTTTAATGCTAAGTCAATACTCCGATAATGCGGTAGCTGCTGTTGGGGTTGGAAACCAAATTTTATCAGTTGTGATCGTAATGTTTGGCTTTGTAGCACAAGGGGCAGCAGTTCTAATCGCCCAAAATATAGGAGCAGAAAAGCCTAAAACAGCTGGTCAAATTGCTCTAAATGCCTTAAGTATGAACCTAATATTTTCATTAGTATTAAGTATTGCCTTATTCATATGGGCAGAACCTATATTAGCCTTAATGGACCTACCACATGAACTAATGGATGAAGGCTTAGCCTATATGCAAATTGTCGGTGGATTAATTTTCGTTCAAGCGTTAATTATGACTACCGGAGCTATTTTACGAAGCTATGGCTATACGAAGGATACCATGGTTGTTACCATCATCATGAACATCATTAATGTGATTGGGAACTACTTTGTTATCTTTGGCCCGTTTGGGTTTCCAATACTAGGTGTTGAAGGGGTTGCCTATTCAACAGCTATCAGTCGATTTATTGGATTTATTGCACTCGTCATCCTCTTAGTTAAACGTACGCGTGGGGATTTAAACTTTGCAAATTTATTCCGTTACGAAAAAAATCATGTTAAGAGTCTATTGAAAATCGGCGTCCCCTCTGCTGGCGAGCAATTGTCTTATAATGCAAGCCAAATGGTAATCACCTACTTTGTTGCCCAGTTAGGAACAATTGCAATTACAACGAAAGTGTACACGCAAAATATTATGATGTTTATCTTTCTATTTTCCGTTGCCATTGGCCAAGGCACCCAAATACTTATTGGTCATATGATTGGAGCAGGGAAAATTGAGGATGCCTATGTACGGGCCCTAAAGAGCTTAAGAATTTCCATCTTTATTTCACTAGCAACTGCAGGTGTTATATACCTTGTAGCTAAACCATTCTTAGGCATCTTTACCGATAATGGCTCCATCATTGAAGCAGGTACGGTATTGCTGTTAATGACGGTTGTACTGGAACCAGGTAGAGCATTTAATTTAATCATGATCAGTTCTTTACGTTCAGCAGGTGATGTTAAATTTCCTGTGTATATCGGAATACTAGTAATGTGGGGCATTAGTGTTACCTTTGCATGGTTCTTCGGTATTTTCTTAGGTCTTGGACTAATTGGAATATGGATTGGATTTATTGCTGATGAATGGTTACGCGGAGTCCTAATGCTACGACGTTGGAAACAAAGAAACTGGGTTAGAATGAGCTTCGTTGACAAGACTAATTCCTAATGATGAGCACGAATATTGAAATGATGAATTGGCAATGCTATCATTCAATCATTCCTTTTAATCTCTTGAAAGAAAGTGATATGTAATGGGTATAGTTGTTGTCGAAATCTGTGATGGTAATGCTATTACCACACTAAATTTAGAAGAAATATTAGAAAAAGAGTTCCCTGAGGTTGCTGTTCTAACCTCTGACTGTCTATCTTTTTGCGGTTTATGCCGAGTAAAACCGTACGCATTAGTTAACAACAGACGCATCTTCGGAAGAACACCAGAAGAATGCTTAGATAAAATTCGTGCAGCTATTAAAGAAGAACTAGCCATCTATCAATAGGCTAGTTCTTCTTTTTAAATTCGACATTATTTATTACCTGGGAAATAATATGTCACTTTTTTGTACTTTATAAGCTTGCTTTGAAAATTTCTATCGAATCTTGTTTCGTTAACTTTTTAAAATTCCCGTACTCTGTATTTGCTACAACTGTCTTTTCAGCCATCAATTCAACAGTGCTTTCATCAATATCATAATCCGTAAGTTTGGATGGGGCACCGATGCTATTCCAGAATTCACGAAGTTTATTAATACCTTCTATTGCTACTTCACGATCTGTTTTTCCTTCTGCATCAACTTGGAATACTCTTTCAGCAAGTTGTTTAAAGCGTAATACATTACTATCATCTAATACATGCTTCATCCAGTTCGGGAATAGGATGGCTAATCCTCCACCGTGTGGGATATCATGTACTGCACTTACTGCATGCTCTAGATTATGGGTTGCCCAATCTCCGCGAAATCCCATGTTTAACATATTATTAAGAGCTAGAGTACCTGCTAGCATAATGGTTTCTCTATACTCATAGTTTTCAAGGTCTTCTAATAGCTTCGGTGCAGTTTCCATCACTGTGATGAGAATAGACTCACAGAAACGGTCCTGTATGAGAGTATTCGTTTCCTGATGGAAATAATGCTCCAATACATGGGACATCATATCAACAATACCATAAATAGTCTGATCCTTTGGTACAGAGAAAGTATGTACTGGATCTAGAATAGAGAATTTAGGATAGGTGTATGGTGCTGCTCCCCAACCATGCTTTTCATTCGTTTCCCAATTCGTAATAACCGAGCCACTATTCATTTCTGAGCCTGTTGCAGAAAGAGTTAATACAGTTCCAAATGGCAGTGCATCTGTCGCTGAAGCTTTCTTCGTAACAATATCCCACATATCAATATCTGTTTTCGCACCAACTGCTATCGCTTTCGTACAATCAATCGTACTTCCGCCACCAACTGCAAGTAAGAAATCTATCCCCTCTTGCTTACAAATTTCTACTCCTTTACGAACTGTTGATATTCTAGGATTCGGTTCTACTCCTGCCAGTTCAAATACTTCTGCGTTTATTTCAGCTAATTTTGCTACCACATTATCGTAAATACCATTACGTTTAATGCTTCCTCCACCATATACGATTAACACTTTAGTACCATATTGTTTTACTTGCTCTGGAAGCGCATTTAGCTGCCCTTTTCCAAAGATTAATTTAGTTGGGTTATAATATAAAAAATTATCCATTAGCATGTCCTCCTTATGATTTCACTACGATTGCATCTATTTCAACTAGCACATCCTTTGGTAGGCGACTTACTTCAATAGTGGCACGTGCTGGATAAGGCTTTTGTAGGTAACTACCATAAATATCATTGACGGTAGCAAAGTCATCCATCGAAGCTAAATAAATAGTAAACTTGGCAACCTGTGAAAAATCAGTCTCAGCTTCAGCAAGTATATGCTTTAAATTTTCCATAACTTGCTTAGTTTGTGCTTCTATGCCAGATACAACCTCACCAGTTGCTGGATTTATTCCAATTTGGCCGGATACAAATAGTAGATTTCCAGCATCAATAGCTTGAGAATATGGTCCAATCGCTGCTGGTGCTTTTTCTGTAAATATTTCCTTAACCATTAGCACTCCTCCTTCTTTTTCATTACTAATTGCCCAACTACTAAAGTCGACATATAGTAGGGGAAACTCGTTTCTAGACTTACTAATCTAATTTTATAAGGTCCCTTCCTTTAAAACAACTATTTGGTTTATTCCTAATTCGTCACGAAGAAACATTTAGTTCCTCTAAATAGCCCATAACAGATCTTACATAATAAATATCCCCATAACATGCGTTATATTGTTTTGCTTCTTCCCTTAAACATGTATAGATTGACTTATCTGGTGCGTTTTCATACATTTCTTGCGAGAATGCAATAGCCGCCTCCAATGAATATGCTCCGGTGGTGTTGTGGACATATTGAATAAAACCTTTACCAAAATTGTAGGACTGAACCGCAAGTTCAACATCAAAATCTGCTGCTTTCAATGTTTCCGAGAAATAGTATACCCCTTGCTTAACAGAAAGCTCCGGATCATCAATACAACCTCTTTGGCCACAGTAGCTCTCCGAAGATTGCATTGGGTCTGTGCCCCTACCTCCGGATTCCTGCATCATCATGGCTAACATAACATTCACATAAGAGGCGACTTGATATTCTTCCGCATACTTTTCAACTAATGGCTTGTATTGCAGTACATCATTACTCACTCTCGGCTCTGGTTTCGCTGTGAATACCGAAAGTAGTATAAATATCGTAACTAGTATAGCAACAACATATATTGTCTGTTTGATTGCCTTTTTTGTTTGCTTTCTCATTCTTCTCCATCAACCCATATAAAGTAATATAGTTATCCACAACTACATTGACCTCCTCTGTCAATATATCGTGTTTTTTGTCTATTATCGATACAAAATATTGCGTTTATCCATAGGCTATCCACATTTTGTGCATAACTAGCCTCGTTTTCTCTGTTTAAACAACACCTTTTCTCTCCATTTCCCAAATCTAAAGTAAAGGTAAGCAAACACACTACTGATTATAAAGCTAACTCCCATACCAACCGCTATACCGGTATCTCCAAGAAGCTTGGAGAACAAGAATGTTAGTGGATATCTGAGTACCCAGAATGAAAGCACATTAAGTACTAATACGGGATACATGGCACCCGCTGCTCGCACTACACCATTTAGAATAAAGTTTATCCCCAAGAACGGATAGCATAATGCAATGATTTGTAAGTACTGAGTAGCGAATTGAACCGCATCTTCCTCTTGAATAAATAATCGCACCGCATATTCCGCAAACAGGACAACAAGCAACCCAACAGCAACCATAACAGCGAAGTTATACACTACACCATATCTAGCAATTTTATTAACCCGCTCCCAATTCTTCACTCCAATATTCTGTCCCGCCATACTACCTACAGCGGTCCCTAGAGCATGTGCTGGAAGCATAATAATGCTATCTAATCGCTGGGCTGCTCCAAATCCACCAACAACAGAGGAGCCAAACGTCGTGACAACGCTCATAATGGCCGCTGAACCAGCTGAGATGACAGACATTTGCAATCCGGACGGAATACCGAGATGTAAGATGAGTTTAATTTCTCCCCAATGCGGGATTGTAGGTAATGTAAATGGTGCTAGCTTTTTCCGTAACACATGAATAATTCCATAAAGGAATGCAAAGCCTTGAGAGACAATGGTTGCAATAGCAGCACCTTTTACCCCAAGATCAAATACTGCGATGAATAGTGGGTCCATGAATAAATTTAATAGGACGGCTATCATGACAAATCGGAGTGGTGTTTTACTATCTCCCAATGCTCGTAATACTGTACTAATAAAATTATAACCAAACAGGAATAGCATCCCTAGGAAATTAATCTGTAAATAAGTGGTTGCAAGATTTAATATCTCGCTTGGCGTACCTAATAAGCTTAATAACCCTTCTGCAAAGATAAATCCGATTAATCCCAACGAAATAGACATAATGGAAAGTAATACAACGAATGCATTTAAGTATCGTTTTAAACCGTCTGTATTTTTCTTTCCTTTTTGTTGGGAGAGAATCGTAAGAGCAGCATTATTGAGTCCAATAATAAAAGCTAAAACAGTAAATATAATCGTACCAGAAACCGCTATAGCTCCTAGCGCATCCGCACCTAGTAAATTACCAACCCACAGACTATCGACTAATTGATAAGATGTTTGAAGCAAGTTGGCAAGCATAATCGGTCCAGAAAAAACCATCAATTGCCGCCATATATTGCCTTCCGTAAAATCATGTTGTGTTTTCACTTGAAAACAACCTTTCATATTCTAATTACTCATTTATTGTACCATTTGAATAGCAAAAGGGAAGATTTCTCGCTTCGAGAAACCTCCCCTTCCTATATTACTTGCTTTCTACCTGTACTTGTTCTTGTTCACCTGAACCTCGGTTACCTCTAAAGATAAACTGATATGCAAGTAAGGCTACAAATATGACTAACCCAATAATATCAGTATGACCTTCTGGGTACATAAGCATTAGACCTGTTAATACAGATATAATTCTTTCCACTTTATTTAAACGTTTATACCAGTAGCCGATTAGACCAGCACCTATCGCAATCATTCCCGTTAATGCTGTAATTAGAATCCAAATAACACCACCAATAGTAGTGTCTATCATGAGCATCTCTGGATTTAATACGAACATATACGGAATTATAAAGGCTGCAATTGCCAGCTTCGAAGCATTAAAACCAGTTCTAATCGGTTCCCCACCCGATATTCCGGATGCTGCAAAAGCAGCCAATGCCACAGGCGGAGTAATATCTGCCACAATACCGAAGTAAAATACAAACATATGAGCAGCTAATACTGGTATCGCAAACTCAAGTTGATTACTAACTGCTAAAATAGCTGGTAAAGCTATTGTTGAGGTAATAATATAGTTCGCCGTAGTAGGTGAACCCATACCTAAGATAATGGAAGCGATCATAGTAAAGAATAGGGTTAATAATAATTGAACATTGATATTGGACGTTAGTGCACCTGCAATATCAACAATTCCATTACCAAGCTTTAAACCTAAGCCTGTCTTCGTCACAACCCCAACAATAATACCTGCACTTGCAGTAGCAGCAGCAACACCTAACGCTGTACGAGCACCGGATGTTAAAGCATCCACAAACTTCCTAGGTGTCATTCGTGTTTCTTTTAAGAACATGCTTACGATAATCGCAGCTAGAATACCTAATAATGCTGTTCTATTAATTGAATATCCCATAAATAAAAATACAATGATTATTAAGATGGGAAGCAACAAGTGAATTTTCTTCAGAACTTCTAATTTATTTGGAATTTCACTTTCAGGTAGTCCGGTTAACCCGATTTTCTTTGCCTCTAAGTGAGTCATAATCCAAATTCCAGCAAAATAAAGAATCGCAGGAATTAAAGCCGCCTTGGCAATATCCCAATAAGGAACACCCGCAAATTCAATCATTAAGAAAGCGGCAGCCCCCATAATCGGTGGCATAATTTGTCCACCGGTTGAAGAAGCAGCTTCTACCGCTCCGGCAAATTCTTTACGGTAGCCGAGGCGTTTCATTAATGGAATCGTATATGCACCTGTTGTCACGGTGTTGGCTACAGAACTACCAGATATCGTACCATTAAGGGCACTAGAGAAAATCGCTACTTTAGCCGGTCCTCCAGTTCTTCTACCAGCTAGGGAGATTGCTAAATCATTAAAGTATGTTCCAACTCCCGTCTTCACAAGAAATGCACCGAATAATAGGAATAAGAAAATATACGTAGATGACACTTTCAACGGTGTACCTAGGATACCCTCTGTTGTAAAGAACATCGTATTAATTAATTGGTTTAAGCTTAGTCCTCTATGCGCTAACATTCCTGGCATATATGGACCTAATAATGCATATAATAAAGCTGCACCAGCAATAATGGTTATTGGAAGTCCAACTGCACGTCTAGTTGCCTCCAATGTAAGTAGGATTGCAATCCCACCAACTATCATTTGAGCAGTAGATATGGATCCAATACTCTGAACGATTTCATCATAGAATAACGGCCAATATAAACATACGATTAACGATAATAAAGCTAATATATAATCATACCAAGCTATCTTTCTCTTATTCCCACTTTTCTTAGACGGAAACAATAGAAAAATGAGGACTAGTGCAAAACCTAAGTGGATAGTTCGTTGAATATAAGCTGTGTATGCACCAAAGTATCCTGTATATAGCTGGAACAACGAAAATGATAACAATAGAACAAATACAATAATGGCGGCAATGCCTGTTAATCGACGTGTATTTGATTCTTGATCATATTTTTGTAATAGGGCTTCTTGCTCTTCTGGTGTTAATTCATCTTTTGTGTGTACATTTTTTTCACTCATGAATTTTCACTCCTTTCAATAGTTGCCATAATGAAAGCTTATCGACTTTCAAGGTAAACCTAGCACCTGGTTCGAAGTAGTCTTTTAACCAAACCATATGCTCGGCTTCCTCACCCCATACTAATCGATGTCTTGGTACTACTTTACCATTTCGCATTTGGATAGATGGAAACACACGATTCATGTCTTTTATATGTATTTTTCCATCCTCATATACGAAAGTTCCACCATCACTATCATTCGCAGGCATGCCAATCCCATAATGCTCATAAATGATTTCATTTTGCCTAATCGAATCATCTGGTAAAACCTCATAAAGTTCGACTACATCTGTTAAGTGAATGGAATGTGTAAAAATAATTTGAAATGAGTCCCCTTCTTCAATAGGAAGGTATGCCTCAACTTGGCTTGTATTCTGTTTATAGAATACTAAGGCAGTTCGGAAAGGAACAAAAAGTATCAATGATAGGACTAACAGTAGGAGATAACCAATAATGTATTGCTTCTTAAAATACTTTGCCAATAAATCACAACCTAAAAATGGACAGCCGGCTATAAAGCCCTATTCAGGCAAAAAGCCGACTATTCCATCTTACTATATTTTTATCTAATTAGTCTAGTAATCCTTCTTCTTTGAAGTATTTTTCTGCTCCTGGATGGAAGTCAACTCCAATTCCATCTAGTGCAGTATCTTTCGTTACTAACTTCCCTTTATCATGTGTGATATCGCCTGCATTATCGTAGATAGCTTTCGTAATTTCGTAAACTTCATCATCTGATAATGTGTCTGCAACTGCAAGCATTGCAAGAACCGCAACAGTAGTTATTTCATCAGATACACCAGTATACGTATCAGCAGGAATGGTATCTACTGCATAATATGGGTGATCAGCAATTAAAGCATCGATTTTGTCTTGGGCGATTGGAACAATCGAAATATCAGTTGTTGCTGCTAACCCTTCTACACTACCAGTAGGAGTACCAGCCGTAATAAATGCTGCATCAATATTTCCATCTTGAATTCCATCAGTAGATTCATCAAAACTTAAGTTTTGTGGTTGAATATCTGTTTCGATATCTAATCCGTGAATTTCTAGAATTTGTTGTGCATTAACATACGTACCAGATCCTGGTGCACCAACAGATACTCGCTTACCTGCTAAATCTTCTACAGATGTAATACCAGAGTTAGCTGTTGTTATGATTTGAATTGTTTCTGGATATAAAGAACCAATTGCTAATACGTTATCAACTGCACTTCCTTCGAATAAGTTAACGCCTTCTACCGCATTTGCCATGACGTCTGTTTGTGTAAATGCAAGGTCTGCGTCACCAGAAGCAAGGTCAGAAATATTATCCGCCGATGCGTTTGAAGCTGATGCCGTTACTTCTAAATCCGTATTTTCTGAAATAATACTAGCAAGTTGTCCTCCTAGTGGGTAGTATGTACCACCAGTACCACCAGTTAACATAGTTAACTGTTTACTTCCACCACATGCAGCTAATGCTAATGATAGAACTAGTAATACAGCTAACGATAGAATATACTTCTTTTTCATGTAAATCTCCCCCTTAATAAATTCCTAAATCATATTTTACTTAATAATACCTATTATTGTCAAACTATTGGTAAAAGTGAAAGCCGTTTCAATAAGGGCGAACTGAAGTACGACAAAGATTACAGTCAAATATTAATTTTATTACAAATTATCAAAATAATATGATATTATATAGACATATCCCTATATTATATTAAAGGAGATGATACGTATGATGCAAGTTTCATTATCGGTAGGCTCATTATTAGAGCATGCTGAGACATTTTTTCCAAAGAAACAAGTAATCTCTCAGACCCACGACAAGCTACATCGACTAAACTATAGTGAGATTGGTCAGCGTACTAGAAGGTTAATGAGCGCACTTCATGAGATAGGTATTCAAGAAGGAGATCGTGTTGGGACACTGGCATGGAATCACCACCGACATTTAGAAATTTACTTCGCTGCACCAGGAATGGGGGCTGTCTTACATACGATTAATATTCGGTTATCCCCGGAAGATATCATTTATATTATTAATCATGCAGAGGATAAAATATTATTTGTTGATGAAGATATACTACCTCTTATTGAACATATTCACACACATTTGACTACTGTAGAAGCTTTTGTTGTCATGACCGATAAAGCCGAGCTCCCTGATTCTACTATTCAACCACTCTACTCCTACGAAGAACTTCTATCAACTGGTGATCCAGCCTATGAATTCACAAAAAATATTGATGAAAATCAACCCGCAGGAATGTGCTATACATCCGCAACTACCGGAAAGCCAAAGGGAGTTGTGTATTCTCATCGTGCTATAGTTTTGCATAGCTTTGCACTAGGACTTGCTGATACTGCAGCAATCTCGGAATCCGATGTTGCGATGCCTGTTGTACCACAGTTTCACGTCAATGCATGGGGACTCCCATTTGCTAGTACATGGTTTGGCACCACACAAGTAATGCCAGGACCTCGCTTCACTCCAAAACGATTAGCAGAATTTATTGAACGGTTTCATGTTACGATTACAGCGGGTGTACCAACCATTTGGCTCGGATTACTCAAGGAGCTAGAACAAGGAAGCTATGAAACATCAAGCCTACGAGCAGTATTATGCGGAGGATCTGCAGCACCGCTAGGCTTAATAAAAGCATTTGAAGAAAAATATCAAATTCCCTTTTACCATGCCTATGGAGCAACAGAGACTACTCCACTAGCTACCGTTTCACGTCTTAAAAGCTATCAACAAAATCTCTCACCAGAAGATAAATTTATAGAGCGTGCCAGACAAGGAATTCTTGTTCCTGGACTTCAAATGAAGGTAATAGGTGGAGATGGCGAGATTGAATGGAACGGCAAAGAAATGGGCGAACTACTTTTACGAGGACCATGGATTGCAGACGAATATTATAAAGACACTAGAAGTGACGAAGCTTTTAAGGATGGTTGGTTCCATACGGGGGATGTTGTAACGGTCGATGAAGAAGGCACTATCAAAGTCGTAGACCGTACGAAGGATTTAATCAAAAGTGGTGGAGAATGGATTTCTTCAGTCGAAATTGAAAACGCTATCATGGCGCATGATGCCGTATTCGAAGCTAGTGTTGTAGCGATGCCTGATGAAAAATGGCAAGAAAGACCGGTTGCATGTGTTGTCCTCCATGAGGGATATGAGAATAAGATAAAGAAAGAGGATATTATCGAATTTATAACACCACAGTTTCCAAAATGGTGGTTACCAGACGATGTTCTATTCTTTGAGGAAATACCTAAATCATCTGTTGGGAAATTCCTTAAACGAGAACTCCGTGAACAAGTGAAAGCAAGGTATAGTCCTCAAGGGTAATAGCGTTCAATTCATAGGAGTCTATTCGTTCTGACTCCTATGAATTTTCCTGCAAACTTTCACCATTTATTAACTTGACAATATTATGAAAATTCCTTAGAATAAGATAAATTAACGAAACCGTCGTTAATTATTTCGCTAATTTTTTATGGGGTAAAATGACAGAATTTTCTTTAACTTATATGGATCCTGGATATTACACCCTAATACGAATTTGGGAGGGATAATGGTGAAGATAAAGGTTGCTGTATTTGGAAGAGATGATTTAATAAATCGATTTCAGAGTTACCTTGCCAATCGCGAGGAAATAGAAGCAATTCCCTTTGTTTATCAAAACGCTAGTGAGACTACTGTACTTGTTGAAAAAGCATTTATGTGTGATGTTTATTTATTCTTAGAAAACCTTCCATTTTTATATGCTGCAAGCAAAATTAAAAAGAAGCGATTACCTTCTGTTCAAGTGAACTTAGATGCGTATATGATATTGACATCGTTCTATCATTTAAAAAATAAGTATCATCAGCAGCTCCACCGATTATCCATCGATGTGCTTGATGAAGCTTCTGTGACGGAGGTTTTATCTGAATTAAACATTTCAGGAACGAGCATTTATACATATAGCTATCAACAAAGCGAGGAAGTCAATGTGGAGCAGATTACACGCTACCATAAACAGCTTTTTGAAGAAGGAAAAATTGACTATGTACTTACTTCCTTATACGAAGTAGAGCAAAGCTTACAGGAACAAGGAGTGCCATGCTATTCGATGGTAACCCCAAAACGAAATATAGACAATGCTATCGAGGAATGTAAGAATATCACTATTTTAAACATGAGCAAAAGTGCGCAAATTGTTGCTGGTTATATTCGCATTAAGAATATGGATAAGATAAAAGCTGAAAAGGGAGAATTACATCTTAAAGAACTACAACTACAGCTATACCAAATCTTACTTAAATTCGGACATAAAACGTATGCATCGGTTCTAACCAATAACGAAAATCACTATGTTGTTTTTGGAACTAGAGGTGTGCTCGATCATATTACGAATCATTATCGAGATTTTCCACTTATAAAAGAAGTAGAAAATGCTTTAAATACACCAATTGAAATCGGATTCGGACTAGGGCTAACGGCTAAGCAAGCTGAGGATCACGCGAAGCTTGCACTAGATGCTTGTACACATAACACAAATAGTAGCTGTTATATTGTGAATGATAGACAAGAAACCATTGGTCCGCTTGGAGTGAAGAAGCATTTTGATACTTCTAGACTGTATCAGGCATTAATTCATAAGGCTAAGTTGAATAATGAGCTTTCGTATAATTTTATCGATTTTGTACAGCTTCGTAACAATGAACCATTTTCTTCGAATGATATCGCGAATTATTATCGTGTTACAAAGAGAAGTGCAGAACGTACCGTGAATAAATTGTTGAATGGTAATGTTATTAAAATTGTCGGTGAGGAAAAGCCTTATGTTAAAGGGCGCCCTAGAAAGTTATTTCAAATAAATATATAAAAGGTGATTTCTTCCCAATGTAAAGTACATTCTTTCTATGTTGGTTTCTAACACAAGACTAGGGTCATATTATAATTGAATTATCTACGTTATATTCTTATCAAAATCCCCCTGAAAATTACACTTTTCAGGGGGATTTCATTATATACTCAACAACTCTCTGACGTCTTCTTCACTTAGGGAAGATAGCATGGTTTCTCCTGGTTGGATGACTTTGTCGATGAGTTCTCGTTTCTTTTGTTGTAGTTCATATATTTTTTCTTCAATGGTACCTTCTGTAATGAGACGGATTACTTGGACAACATTTTTTTGTCCAAATCGGTGTGCGCGACCTGTTGCTTGGTCCTCCACTGCTGGATTCCACCATAAATCATATAAAATAACCGTGTCTGCTCCAGTAAGGTTTAAGCCTGTTCCACCAGCTTTTAGCGAGATTAGAAATACACTCTTTTCTCCATTATTAAAGCGTTCACTCATCTCTACTCGTTCACTTGATGGAGTTTGACCACTTAAATAGAAATAATCAATACCCGCTTCTGTTAACTTCTCGATAATGATTTCATGCATACTGGTAAACTGGGAGAATATTAGCATGCGTTTACCATTTGCTATCGCATTCCGGACTGTTTCCATTAATAATTCTAGCTTCCCTGACTGACCTTCGTAATTCTCAATAAATAAAGAAGGATGGCAGCAAATTTGTCTTAGTCTAGTTAATCCAGCTAAGATTTTCATTCTATTTTGCTGGAAGCCACTTTGTTGTATGGATTGAACGGTTTCCTGCTGTAGCTGTCTTAAATAGCCAACATACAGCTCTTTTTGTTGAGCCGTAAGCTCCGATACACTAACCGATTCTATCTTATCAGGCAATTCCTTTAGAACATCCTTTTTTAAGCGACGTAAAATAAACGGTTTTGTTATGGTGGCAATTTTATCGTGTGGAAGCTGCTTAAAGGACTTTTGATTTGGCATTAAGCCAGGTAAAACCACTTGGAAAATCGCCCATAGTTCATCAATAGAGTTTTCAATTGGTGTACCACTTAACGCGAATCGCCTGCTTGCATTAATTTCACGAATCGCTTTCGATGTTTTCGTTGCATAGTTTTTAATATATTGTGCCTCATCAAGGATTAACGTTTGAAAGCTTAATTCCCGATATAGCGAAATATCCTGTCTTAATGTGGCATAGGATGTAATCCATACGTCAGCATCTTTATGTTGATTCATTCTTTCATGACGCTCCTGTGGATTACCTGTCATGATCGTAACCTGTAAGGATGGTGCAAATTTTTCAAATTCATTTTTCCAGTTATAGACGACAGATGATGGGACAACAATTAGATGCGGGTGTTCCCCAAGCTCGGATGCTAAAAAGGCAATGCTTTGCAATGTCTTACCTAATCCCATATCATCAGCAAGAATCCCGCCTAAACGGTAATGGCTAAGAGACTTAAACCATTGAAATCCTGTGTTTTGATAAGATCGTAATGATGCATTCAGCTTATCCGGAAGCTCATAGTGCTGCTCCTCCGGTTCCTTTAATTGATGCAATAATTGCCTGAATGCCGGATCATAGCTTTTCTTCGTATCAATTAATTCATCAATTTGTGTTCCCCTATATACAGGCATATGGATTTTCCCGTCCTGTACATCCTGTTTACTTATATCTAAATCACGGAAAAAGTTCTGAATGGAAATAAATTCTTCCCCTTCAAGAGAAAGCATTTCCCCACTTTGCAGACGATAATAACGCTTTTTCTCAATCACAGCGTCTAATATTTTATTAATCTCTTGATCATCTAATCCATCTATGTCAAAACCAATTTCTAACAGATTATTAGACCCTTCCATTTTCACACTCGTTCTCGGAATCGGGTCATTCTCCATAATAAAATTACGGATTTCTGATGTTAAAAATAGCTCCACATACTCATCTAACACTGGGAGTACTTTGTAGAGAAAATCATATAATTCTTCTTCGTCGGCATCGATAAATAGCTCTCTACCGTTATAATGAAAGTTCGCATACTCGATAAGCTGCATAATCTGCTTTTCTTTATCTACATCACGGATAATAATCACGTCATGCTCCTCACGTCCACTAAATGGATCAATGACATGTTCTCCGTAATGATATTCCAATCTACCGGTTATCCAGTCATCTTGCGCCTCCAAGTAAAGCTTAGCCCGTAATGGAAGCTGAATAATCTCAGAAGATACCTGTTCTGAAATTTCTACTTCTCCCACCTTCTTTAAGGATGGGAGTACCTCTGACAAGAACGTATCTGCCTGTTTTTTAGAAATCGGTAATTGCTGATCGATTTTTCCAAAGGTACTTACCAGATCAAGAATTGGAATCTGCTCTTTTAAAGGAAAATAAAAAACGCCTTGATAGAATAAAATTTCATAGTTCTTGAAATATATACTATCCTCGACCTCATGCATCGTTAGCAGCAAGTCATTCCGTTCATTTTTATTTAAGGCAAAGTGATATGGTAATTTCCCCTTCTCCATTGAAATATTCGTAAACGATTTATTGGTCCCTTCTACTGTAAAATCACGCTCTACTAACTTCTCTAGTAGCTTTTCCGCTACTAAAGGAGGGATAATAAGGGAGCGTTTATCACTGACATTACCGCGGTAATGGTATACATGATACCCATCATAGATTTTCTCATTTTTTTGGACCGATCCAAGAATCTCCAATATCTCTCTGTCTTCTGGAAGTATATCGTGTTGACTCGGTGAATAAGTAAACATTTTGGTAAAGAAATGCTCATTCCCGTCAAGCACATCACGTATGAATTCCTGAATATCCTTTACGACATAAGCTCGATTCGTTCCCGCTTTTAATTCAATTAATAAATTTTTATCATAGGACCACTTCATTATATACTCAAGATGCAGCGGTGCCCTTTTGGGTAGAATGTCTGTAACTTCCGATGAATCCCCCATATTACTAAGCGCACGAATAAAACGATTGGTCAACTCATAGTCGTAATTCGAAAACGCTTGAGACTCTGGTTCCTCTTTATTGACAATCGCTATTAGGGTGGCAACAATATGTTTACAAGACCCATAGGATGCAAAAGCTGGGCAATCACAATAGGTATCTACTGAACCCTTCTCTAAGTCCTTCATATTGATTTCGACAAAATAATCTTCCGAACCTTGTACCCTCGCCGTCCACACATTATAATTGATGTCATAGGCTAAATCCGTGACGTGTCCACGGTTATAATATTCTAATCCACGCTTGTAGATTAAAGATGGGAAAAGCCTTTGGATATTTATATCACTAAGTTTTTTCAAATTCTATTAACCTGCCTTTAATAAAACAATGCTTTACTTATATTGTAAAGGAGATTTACATAATTTTAAACCTTCTTATTCTATTAAATAGGATAGCGAAAAAACGATTAGATTATACTAAAAAAACGAAGCAATTTAATTAACTTTGCTTCGTTTGTCTAATTGTATGCTCCTTTTTCGTTTTTATAACCATTAATCCATAGACTAGCATGGAAATGAAGATAGAAACCGCCCCAGTTAGATAAATCGTACTATAATTAAACAGATAAGCAATTTGACCAAAGGTTAATGCTCCGAATCCAATTCCTAAATCAAAGAATGAGAAGAAGGTGGCATTGGCCATTCCTTTCCGATTATTTGCCGCTTTTTCAACTGCCCACGCTTGTAATGCTGGCTGAACCGTTCCAAAGCCTAACCCATATAGTCCCCCTGCTACTAATAAAACAAAGGTGCTAGGTAGCCAGGCTAGTAGAATCATGGCGACTAGTATCATGAAGGTACCTGGCAAGTATACGTATACATGCCCTTTTTTATCATAGATTTTCCCAGCAAAGGTGCGGGAAATAAATAGGAATGCAGCATAAATAAAGAAATATAATTCAATACCAGCTACATCATGATCCATAGCATGTAATGGTAAGAAGGTTGCAATCCCTCCGAATGTAAAGGTAATAAATAATACTAAGATAGAAGGCTGAATCGCTGATTTTTCAAACACATCAAATCTTGGTGTAACAGCTTTGTCAGGGATTTGTTCTACCTTCTTATACCGGACTCTTGAAGAAAGAAGGAGTGCCACTAAACCTAATGCAGCACAAATTAGAAATAAGCTTGTAAATGAGATCTTCCCTACTAAGGCGAGTCCTAGCCCCGGACCGAACGCTAACGCGACATTACCAGAAAGCCCAAAGTAACCAAGTCCCTCACCACGCCTGCTAGCAGGAACGATATCCGTCGCTATCGTACCGGTCGCAGTTGTTGATAGACCCCAACCTACACCTTGAACAATCCGCATAATAATAAGAAACGTAATACTTGCAATAAAGGCAAAGGAACCGATTGAGATGACAAAAATTCCTAACCCAATCATATAAATAAATTGTCGCCCTTTAGTCTCCAATGCGTGACCAGCATAAGGTCTTAAAAGTAATGCTGAAAACGTAAAAATGCCGACTATAACACCGACTAACTGGTCACTTCCTCCCAACTCCTTTACAAAGATTGGAAGTGTTGGTAATGTCATTTGAAACCCGAAAAAGATAAAAAAATTAGCCAGACATATTAGAATGAAGTCTCGCGTCCAAATTTTTTCTTTTATTTCTTCATTTTGTTGTACTTCCAATTGTGCGCCCATTCTTATCTCCTTTCTTTCGATGCTCGAAATACATTATACATGAGTATGACTAGAATAGGAATGGGGTAAAAAATATAAAAATCCTTTCGAAACCGCGAAAATTTACCTATAGTTGATACGGGTTATGATATACTAAACATAATAGAAGAGTCCAGCTGCCACTGGACTCTATGACAAGCGGTTCCTTTAGGTTCGGCTACTTATGATTCGTTTAGGTCCTCCGTTATGGTGGGCCTATTTTAATTTCTGTTAATCAGGCTGTAAACGAAAGCAAGAAGTGTTAACAGCAATGTCCCGAAGTTTCCAAGCACCATCATGACCTCATATATTCTCAGTAGCATCACCTCCAATAATAAGATGTAGCCGAACACCTATGAAACATTATCTTGTCCCGATTATATATAGCTTTGACAAAAATACGAACGTATATTCGCATATATTCTTTAAGTGGTTTATTTATATCGATAAAGCTGTTTCTTTTTTCCTACAGCACAAGATTGTAACCAAAAAACTCTCAAGCATCATGACGCTTGAGAGTTATTAATTAAAACATACGAACAACGAAATCTGCAACTACTAGCATTACTAATGCTACGCCCCATGCAATCGTGGTTGGTACAGACCAAACTAGAATTTGCTCTTTCACATTCTTAATACCGAGCATTCGGTTTACTACCCAGAATAGGCTATCGTTAAAGTACGAGAATACCATGGCACCTAATGCTGCTGCTTGTGCTGCTAGTACAAGATTTACATCTAATGTAGCTACAATTGGCGCTGAGATAGAAGCAGCCGTAACCATTGCAACTGTTCCACTACCTTGTACTAAACGTACAAATGTCGCAATAAAGAATGGTACTAAAATAGCTGGAATAGACCAAGTAGCAACTTGCTCTGCAATGAAGTCACCCGTACCACTTACACGAAGAACTTCCCCAAGTGCTCCACCAGCACCAGTAACTAATAAAATAATACCAGCTGTTTTAATACCTTCTTCCATACGATCTAATGCTTCCGCTTGGCGGAGTTTGTTTGCTAGCGTATAAATCGCAAATATTAATCCTAGTGCAACAGCTATTACAGGATTACCAAAGAATTTCACATAATCGAGAAATGTTTCATTCATTGCGACTACCCCTGAATCCTGAAGTGCACCTAAGGTCGTATTTAGGAAGATTAAAATAATTGGAATAAGAATTGGCATAATTGCTTTCGTAAAGGAAGGAAGATTCTGTTCTCTTTCTTCCACTGCCTCTAGAAATTCTTTATATACTTCTTTTTCGTCTGGTCTTACAAAGCCTTCCCCTTCTGCTTCAGGAAGTTGATATATTTTATTCCCAATCCATTTTGCATAAAGTACACCGACAATAATAATTGGAACAGAGAATAATAATCCAGTTAAAATCATTAGTCCAACATCTGCACCAAATATTCCAGCTACTCCTAATGGACCTGGTGTCGGTGGAACCGTATGGTGTGTCGCCGCTAAGCCAACAGCTAATGCTACACCTAATGCAACAACTGATTTACCAGTCTTCTTCGAAAGCGCTTTTACTAAAGGTTGTAAAATAACAAATGCCGAGTCGACAAATATAGGGATTGCAACAATATACCCCGCTACAGCCATAGCCCATTCTTCTTTTTTCTTACCGAGCTTCTTTACTAATGTGTAGGCAAGCTTTTCTGCTGCTCCTGAAACCTCTAATATTCGTCCCATCATAACTCCAAGACCAATAATAATACCAATGGAAGCTAACGTACTTCCAAATCCACTTGTTATCGTAGATACTACATCAGTAGGTCTCATTCCTCCGATGATACCGGTTATGGATGCTGCTATTAATAATGCTAAAAATGCATGAATCTTCGTTTTTAATACAAAGAAAATTAGTAATGCAATACCGATAATTAGTCCAATTATCATTTGAACTCCTGATACTTCCATTTTTATTCCCCCATAACAGTGTAATGGCTTTCATTTCACCGGTTTTAAACTGAGGATGACTCGCATCCTCAGTAATTTTATCCTTTATTCCATTGTGTCTGCAGTGAATTTTGGTGCGTATTGTGCTGCGAGCTTGATGCATTCTTCCATGCTTAAGCTTGCCGCGATGTTTTTACCAGCAATATCAAAGGCCGTACCGTGGTCAACAGATGTTCTTAAGAACGGTAGACCATTGGTAATAGAAATCGTTCTGTGGAAGTCTGTCATCTTGGCAGCAATATGTCCTTGATCATGGTATAACGATAGCACCGCGTCAAATTTTCCATTCAATGCATGGTGGAAAACAGAGTCAGCTGGTACAGGTCCTACAGCATCAATTCCATCTTCAATAGCAGCTTCAATACCTGGACGGATTTCTTCTACTTCTTCCATTCCAAATAGTCCACCTTCACCACTATGTGGATTTAAGCCTGCAACTGCAATTTTACGGTTTTCAATTCCAAGTCGTTGAAGTGCTTTATCACAACGGTTTAAATAATCACGAACACGCTCTTTTGTCATTTGTGCAATGGCATCCTTAAGTGAAAGATGGCGTGTTAAGAAGAAGATACGCATATTTCGTACTTCAAACATGGTTAATGGATCTTTTGTATTGGTCAATGATTCAAGCATTTCCGTATGTCCAATGTAAGGAACACCAGCAGCTTTTAAGGATTCTTTATTAATTGGTGTGGTTGCTAAAGCTTTTACTTTACCTGCTTTTGCTAGATTAACAGATGTCTCAATATACTCAAATGCCGCTTTTCCACATTGTGCCTGAACAACTCCATACTCTAGCTCTGTCATATCAATATTGTTTAAATCAATTAGATCAACCGTACCATATTCATATTGACCTTCTTCCGGGGAAGTAATTACATTCACTGTTAAATTCTTTTCGACAATTTCGATTGCTTTCTTAAAGACGTTCGCATCTCCAACCACAACCGGTTTACACATATCGTAAATCTCTTGGTTAGCTAGTGCTTTCGCTGTAATTTCTGGTCCAATTCCTGCTGGATCTCCCATTGGTATCGCAATAACTTCTCTTACTTTTGTCATCGTGCTGCACTCCTTTTTGTTTTTAAATATTTTACACATGCAAAAATAGATTTTTTATCCCCGACCATACCACCTTTTGTGACGATAGGTAATCCAGGGAAATGTCCACCTATCAGTGTTCCATACGCTGCAAGTGGTAATACCTCATCCTCTAGCTTAATACCTGACGCCATGCTTAGCGCACAAAGGGATGCAGTTACATCTCCACCACTTGTAAAACAACCTTGAATAGTGTAATTTGTTTGTTCCATTACTAATCTCGTTATCTTTGCAAGGCCATCGGTTATACGTTTCGCTAAGGCATCTTGGGTAGCATTTTCCTTAGCGGCAATTGACTGGAAATCTATTAAATCGTTTTGTTCCTTGTGTGTTGTAATAATAAGGACATCATCCTGATGGATCCGTTCCAATGCTTCCTTCACAGCACGATTCACTTCTAATTCCCAGGAATCCTGCATAGTAGCTAGTTTTTCAGCCGCTACATAAACAGGCGTAGCATTCGTTTTATCCTTTAAATAATGTAACTGCTGACCTGTTAAACTTGTTACACTACCAACTGTCACTATAACCTTGCTTTGTTCAACATGTTGATGTGAATACGCCCTTGCATAAGATGCTGTTAATGGGCCTGGGTCAGTTGGAATAAGATGTACTCCTTGAATTTGCACCATGGCCTCAGCAATTTCTTCAATATCTTCATCTGTCACCGCATCCACTACAATGATTCGCTTCCCGTCTTGGATATGGGAATCAAAGGCTGCTTTGATTTTCGCTGAATCCGTTAAGACAGTATCTAATCCGATATGGGCAACGTCAAATTTGCTCTGTTCTTCAATAATAGCTGGCACGTAAGACTGTTTAATTGGCATAACTGGGTCTTTCGCTACATCTGTTTCTTGTACTGGGGCACCATTGACTAGTAAGTAACCACCTGAGCACACTCTTCCTGAGTCTGGAAACGATGGAACGACAACAGCAACACTATCATCTCCAACTTCTTCTAAAATCGTATCAATTTCCAAACCAATCTTCCCTCGAACAGTGCTATCAATCCGTTTACAAATTACTTGTGCACCCCAAGCGCGGAATTTTTCTGTTGCATTTTTCACTCGATTCATGACAATCCGATCAGATGCATATCGTGAATCTGTATCAATACAAACAGCATCTAATTCATCCATTTCTGGAATTTCATCATTAAATACAACAGTCGCCGCTGTAAAGCCTTGTTTACTTAATTTGACACCGGTTGCATTTGCGCCCGTTAAATCGTCCGCAACAACACCAACCTTCATGATGTATCACCTCAGTTGTTATATAATCGGCATAATTTCTGAGAGCTGGTCTTTTACTTCTTCAGAAATATGTTCATTGGTTATAAACCCTGTTAAGCTTTGTAAATCACATACCTTGGACAATGCACGTTCACCAATTTTGCTAGAATCGGCTACTAACCATGTGCTTTCTGCCGCTTCCATCATTAATTGTTTTACTAATGATTTCTCAAATGTTGGTGACATAATACCCGCTTGTAAATCAATGGCATGTGCACCTAGGAAAAATAAATCCGCATGGATGTTTTTTAAAAAGTGATGTGTCTGCGGACCAAATAATGCTCCAACATCATTTTGTAATTCTCCACCGGTTACGATGACTTTCAATTTACTATCAACTAATTCTGCTGCTATTTTTATATCATTTGTTATGACGGTTAAATCTTGTTTAACCTTTAACAATCTAGCAATCTCTAATGTTGTCGTTCCTGAATCCAAAAGGATAATTTGACCGTCTCTCACAAGGGATAATGCTTTCTTAGCAATTTGTCTCTTTTCTTCAGTATGTCGGCCTTCTTTTGTAAGGAAAGGCGTTTCCGGAATAAGGGTACGTGCCGCTACTGCTCCACCATGAACTCGAATCACGCGATCTTCTTCCTCTAGCTGATCTAAATCACGTCTAATTGTCATCGGAGATACATTTAATTCATTGGAAAGTGAATCAATCTCCACTTTACCTTCAAGTTCTATCTTTTCTAAAACCCATTGTCTTCGTTCTGATGGTTGCATCTCATCAGTCCTTTTTCGTTATCTTTTAACACTTTAATGTTAGTAACTAACATCATTATGTTCCATATTCACAAATATGTCAATGATAAATGTTACTTTTTTTCAAAATTTGTTTAAAGTGAACATTTAAATGGTAACTTCTTACCACGTCAAAAAAAGAGAATAGCGATACATTATTCCTCTACCACAGAAAAAAGAATCCAAGCTGCTTTACTCGGAGTCCTGCTATTGTTTATTCTGCAATTACGCCACAAGCAATTCGGTCACCCGCATTACCAGAAGGCTGCGATTTATAATCATCCGGATTAGCATGGATGACTAATGCTGTTCCACCTTCACGTAATAGTGAATGATCTTTTCCCTTTTCCAATGTCACCATATTGGCTACCACCGTTGTGGACACGGAACCATAAGCCTTCACTTCCACATTGGGTAAGTCACCTGCATGTGGTCCTTCCGGGTGATCGAAGCCATGCTTGGCATTAGTCGGATTAAAGTGTGCACCTGCTGACTCAAAGGTTGGTGCTTCACAGACTCCCTTCTCATGAATATGAAATTCATGTGGACCTGGTGGTAAATTAGAGGCATCGAGGCTAATGCTCACTCCTTCTGATGTCTCCGTTAGCTTGGCATGACCAATTTGCTCACCCTTATTATTTATCAGACTTAATAGAAGTGAATCAGATACCTCTTTCAATGTACCGGTTGTCTCGATACTCGGATTGTCCTCTTGACCGCCATCATGGTTGAGGACTGCTAAAGCCAAAGCTAAAACTACCCCGATGGTTGATACAATAATGACCCATTTTCTAATCATGCTTTTCCCTCCAACTGAATGTTAATTATTTACATTATTCACATGAATAGAAAGGGCTAAACATGTAATTATTCTATAGTTGGAGGAAGTGTCTTTGCAATCTTTGATGGGCTAATGGGAAATGTCTCTAAAATGGAGCAACAATCAATGGAAAATGAGTTGAAGAAATTAGTTCAATTCACATAACCATGAGGCAAGCTTAAAAGAGATTTATATAACGTTACGAACAAAAGACTAATATTAATTGAAAAAAGTGGCGTACCATAATTTATCCTATTTAATGTTTCCTTTTAGAACCTATATTTTATGGTGAATATATGCTGGCCACCCTGTAAGTGACCAGCTTGTTCCTATTCATTATGCCACGGCAACTTTTTCTCTATGCTTACGAATTGGCATATGTGCTTTTAAGAAAGGCATTACCCATCTGTCTAGTCCATATCTTCCAGCATTAAATCCTGCCACTACTAGGAACACGGTTAATAGAACCATTTGTGCATTTGTGCTTACTGTTCCACTGAATAGGAATGCAAAATTCATTGTTAAGCCCATTAATGCTGCGAAGTTAGTGAAAATACCTAGAATGAGTGCAATACCTACTAATATCTCTCCCCACATAACCATAAAGCTAAATAGATCGGCATTTGGGAGAGCTACTGTTTCTAGAAATATTGCCCACCATCCTTGTACTGCCGGATGATCTCCTCCAGCACTTGCAATCGCACCTTGTAAAAATCCACTTGCATCAAATGTTCCACCAGTTAATTTCCCAATACCAGCTGTTAACCATGCATAACCAATGTAAATACGTATAATTGCTAGAATCCCCGCTGCTACTTTATTTTCCCGAATAACATTCAACATTTAATCCATCTCCTTTTTTATCTTGTTTAATTAATTGCTCACTATTTCACAATATATTGTAAGTGTGTTTCCTTATTACACCTTGATAATAACATGTGAACTTATTTATGTAAATATCTATTTGTGCATTATTTCACAATATATTTTACAAAATTGTGAACGTGCATAATGTGAGCTTTTTAGATAGGTCATAGTATGCGTGGGTACAAAGCTTGAAGGGAACTATTCACAATATTCTATTCTTCCTGTTGACAGAATCAAAAGCTAAAGTTATACTGTGCATATAGATATATACAGTATAACACTTGTGAGGAGGAGACTACCATGAATAGTTGGAAAACGGCATTTCAACTAAATAAGTGGGAGATAAAGAAATCAGTTATTAATATTGTGTTGGCATATCTTGTTACGATCATGTTTACACTCTTTTTCATAAGGGAGTTTTCATCCTATATGGAAAATGGAACAATCTTATTTGATTTTTTATTCCTTTTGCTATTTAGTTCATCTCCACTATTCCCTAAGCCAAAGAACTTTGAAGTTCAGCAATTGCAAAATGGTCTATTTGCTTCACCTATCGTCTGTTTGCAAAAGCAGCTACCAATAAGAGATGAAGTGATTATAACTAGTAGATTGATTATGCACATTCTGTATACATTTCCTATACAGGTTGTAGCACTTTTAATACTATACCTAGCAACACCGTTAACCAATATATTGTCCGTTGGTTCATTTCTGTCCTTTTGTATGATTTGGCTAGCCATTTCCATCAGCTTGGGTTATTCCATTCCGAAATTAAATATCGGTTCGGAAGGATTGGCAGTAACTAATGTAGGTTCCCTAATTACCTTTACCCTATTAACTCTACTAACATTTATGATACTAACCATCTTTCACGTCTTATTTGGACATGGAATTGTATATTGGTCCATTGTATTCGCCAATAATCTTCCACTGTTAGCAGCAGGCATTTCCATCATCATAGCAGTTATTGGATATAAAGCATGGATAGGCTCTATGAGAAAAGCTCTAAAAAAACTTCGTTACGGATAAAGATATGGAGGTTATGACATGCTAAAAGACAATTTTAAAGCTGCTATTCCATTAGTCAAAACAGAAATCAAAATATCATGGAAAAGTTTTATTGGGTTATTTTTATTCTATTCCTTGTTCACCATCTTATTTTTGATAACTCTTCAAAATCAAGAGGATAGATTTGTCGGGTTGGATTTGTTTTTCTTACTGCTATTTATTTACGGTCCCATATGGCACAGACCTATGGGATTACAATTTCAACGAATCAGTGGTCATACATGGGTGTCGCCAACGGTTGTTATGGGCTTAAGCTTACCAATTAAGAAACAAACTATTGTATTGAAATCTATCATTCACTATTTTTTAAGCTCATTCCCATTTCAATTATATATGTTCCTCATGCTTTATCTAGTTAGTCCAGAAATAAAAAGCATGATGGAACTAGATGCCTATATTTCATTCGCCATTATTTGGCTATCATTCGGTATTTATATAGGCTATAGTGCACTTATTATAGATATTGGAACTAATAATAATGGATCAAAGCTTACAACTGTCCTATCTGTAATACTATTACTTGGTATTGTAATATTAATCCTATCTTTTCCAACCTTCTTTACTTACGGAATAGTAGAATGGACCATTATTATTGCCAAAAAGTGGACGCTTCTTTCTGCGATTCTATCCATTATGGCGGCCATTATTGGATTGAACTATTGGAAGAACAAAATGGTCAAACAATTTAAACAGGTTGATTTCCTCTAATAGAAAGGAGTGTATATCGTGGAACTTCCTATCAGGATTTCAAAGGATTCAAGAGAGCCTATTTATCACCAAATCGTGAACCAATTTAAGGCCCTTATTGCTGGTGGTCACTTATCTGCTGGCACACCACTTCCTTCTATCAGAGTCTTATCAAAGGATTTAGAAATTAGTATTATTACAACACGAAGAGCCTATCAAGACCTGGAGGTGCAAGGCTTCATTAAAACCTCTCAAGGGAAAGGGACATTTGTCGCTGATATATCTGAGGATTTAAAACAAGAGGTCAAAGTAACCTCTGTCTATAACGTCTTAGAAAATGCTATTGATACCGCACTAAGCTATGACTACAGTCTAAACCAAGTTAGGAAGATTTTTCTCGAACTACTGGAATTGAAAGAGAAAGGAGATAATTAGCTATGAATTCGAATTCTCTACTATATATTGAAAATCTTGAGAAAGATGTAGATGATTTTCATCTTGGTCCAGTTAATTTATCCATAGAACCCGGAACGATCACCGCAGTAGTCGGAAATAATGGCTCTGGTAAAAGTACACTACTGAAATTAATCATGAATTTATTACAGCCACAAATGGGAAATATCAAAGTAAACAATATGTTAGTCCACGGTGATAATGAAAATTGGAAGCAGTTTGTTGCCTACCAGCCCCAAACCACTATAGGCTGGGATTCATTCACTGGTACGATGTTAAAGGATTTAATTGCCCCACTTTATCCAAATTGGGATGAGCGTCTATACCAGAAAATGATTGAATTATTTCATGTTCCAGTCGATAAAAGGTTTGGTAAACTTTCACAGGGTGTCCAACAAAAATTAAACCTTGCCCTAACCATCCCTAGAAACGCACCACTACTTATTTTAGATGAGCCTACCAATTTTATGGATATCCCATCTAAGAAATTATTAATCGATTTATTAGTAGATTGGATGGAGCCTGGCAATCGTTCCATTATCATTGCAAGTCATCAAATTGATGATATTAGGAAACTTTCCGATTACTTATTCGTACTACATAACGGGGAAGTAATTGGTAACTTTGAAAAAGAGGAACTAATGGAACATTATGCCCGTTATTGGCTAGCTGGTGCCGTTCCAGAAACCCCAATTCCTGGTGCCATATCACGTGAGGGGAATGTTTTAATTTCAGATAACCCATCAGAAACAGAACACTTTCTTGAAATGAATAACGTGAAATGGAATAACCGTAGTTCACTTGAAATGGAAGACATTATTACCCTATTACTAACAAAAAAAGAACTATAGGAGGAATAACATGGAAGTTATGCTGACCGTAGAAGGGTTAAGAAAATCCTTCAAAGACAAACAGGCTTTAAAGGGGATTTCCTTTGAAGTAAGGAAAGGCGAGATCATGGCCATCTTAGGTCCTAATGGTGCTGGTAAATCCACCACGATTAGAAATATTATGGGGATTATGTATCCCGATGAAGGATCGATTACGTTTCATAACCATCAAGGAAAAGAAATTCCTCGCAACAAGATAGGCTATTTGCCAGAAGAACGCGGGTTATACAAGAATGTGAAAGTCATGGATATTTTACTGTACTTAGCCGATTTAAAAGATTATCCACTAGATAAAGCAAAAGAACGGATTCTCATGTATTTGAAGAAATTTGATTTAGAAGGAAAAGAAAAGGTTTCAATGGAAGAGCTATCGAAAGGGATGGGGCAAAAGGTACAATTTATCGGTGCTATTCTCCATGAACCGGAACTCTTAATATTAGATGAGCCTTTTTCTGGTCTAGATCCTGTTAGTCAAGAGCTGTTTAAAGAAGAAATTCGTAGTCTTGCAGATAAAGGGACAGCAATTCTATTATCTTCTCACCAGATGAATCTAGTCGAAGAAATGTGTGACCGTCTCTTTATGATTCAAAACGGTCAGAAGGTTATCTATGGAACATTAGATGAAGTGAAAACGAAATATGCTAATTTTAAATGTACAATCCGTGGGAAAAATGCTCGCCAAGATTTAGAACGTATCCCCTCTGTTCAACGTGTAGAGGAGAAAGACGAAACAACCATTCTATATCTTGATTCAGATGTCGAGCCTACCAGCTGGCTTAAAAACTTGCCATCTGATTTAACTGTACATGAATTAAAAATCAATCGTATTTCTTTACATGAAATCTTCATCGATATTGCGACCAACAGGAAGTTAATTCAGGAAGCGGGTGATCTAGATGCGTAATTCAATGAAAGTAGCAAAATGGGAAATCAAGCGTAATTTAAAAAATAAATCATTTGTTATTGGTTTATTCCTTACACCACTATTAATTCTAGCGTTCGGATTTCTAGGAAGCCTATTTGGTTCTGATAGTGAATCAACTGAGGTAACTATCTTTGTTAATGATCAGATGAATGTATTTGATTTAATGGAAGAAACAGCTGACCAGTATGATTTAGATTGGGTATTACACCAAACCGATTTAACCGAAAATGAGATTCAAGAAGAGCTAGAAAATGGTGAGAATACCGCTTACATCTTTCTTAACTCGGAAAGCTTAGAGTCGGGCGCAATCCCTGTCTATACTACAGAGGATATGCCTTCAAGCTTTAGTAGCGAGGTAAATCTTTTAGCGGGACCATTACAACAGCAGAGAATTTCCCAGTTAGATTTAACAGATGAGGAATTAGCAATCATTTCAACTAATGTATTGTTTGAAGAAGTAGCTGTTGATGAAATCATGACGGAGGATGGGCAGGAATCTGTGCTGGAAGAGAATCCGTTAGAAAACATTGTTCCGGGTCTCTTTGCAGGAATCATACTATTCTCCATTGTAATCACTGGTATGATGATTTTCCAAAGTGCTTCTCAGGAGAAAAAGGATAAGATTGCGGAGATTATTCTTTCATCCGTGACACCTAGTGAATTAATGAATGGTAAGATTATTGGTTATTTTGTTCTTGGTATTATTCAAGTAGTGGTATTGCTTCTATTTGTTGTACCATTTGCTGCATTCAAAATAGATGAGCCCGTAATGGAGTACTTATTAGTTCCGGAAACCTTGCTTTTAGTATTAATCGCGATTCTAGGTTATCTACTATTCGCATCCATTTTCGTTGGGATTGGTGCGACAATGGCTGATATGTCTACAAGTGGTAACTTCCAAGGGCTAGTCATGATGCTTCCATTCCTATCATTCGTGTTAATTGCACCAGTCCTTTCTGATCCAAGTGGCTTAGTTGCTAAGGTCGCATCATATATTCCATTCACCTCCCCAGGTGTTCTTATTATGCGCCTAACCGTATTAGAGGAATGGCCATGGATTGAAATCCTAATTGCTTTAGCTGTTCTGCTGATTAGCATCTTCGTATTTATGAAGCTTGCTGGTAAGATCTTTAAAGTTGGAATTTTAATGTATGGTAAAAATGCTACACCTGGCGAGATTTGGAAGTGGATTCGTTCTTAATTCCCATATTAAATGGCCAGACCTTATTGAATAGGTCTGGCCTTTTTTAATTTAATAAAACCTTTTATCACGTACAGATAGATCATATAGATTCTTAAGAATTTCGGTTCCAAGTTCTACTAGCTGATTGTATTAATAATACATCTATTCATGACAGCTCATATTCCCACTCTTCTCTAGCAATCAAATAAAGGGCTAGAAGAATATTCTCCCGCTCGGTAATAGGCTTACCATCAATGGTTATTCCTAATCTCGGAAGTAGCTTCTCTGCAAGATGATTGGTAAGTTGTGCTCTTTGCACTACACTTACATTCAGGAATTTTCTACAGTAAGCTCGTAGTAATTCCCACTCTTTATTTCCTATCGCGCGCAATGCCCAATCCTCTAGCAGCAAGCTATCCTTCGTTAAGCCACGTCTGGCTATTTCTTTATCTATTTTTGAGGTTTTCTCTTTTTTTACACCTCGCTCATGGACGACAATCGTACCAGCCACAATATCACCAAGCCGCTTATGTTTCGAATGAAAAAATACAAACAACATTCCTACAAAATAGCCAGTAGGCAGCATATCAATGATACGAAGGAGATTTCTAATTAAACTAGATAATAGTGTTAGACTATGACCATTTTCTTGAATGGCACGAATTCCTAGCCACTTTTTTCCAAGTGTTTTCCCGCTAAAGAAATATTCCGCAAAAAAGAAATAACCCCAGTTAATAACAAATACGATAGTAATTGCGATTGCAATTGGTAGCCAAGAATCCGAAAAGTAAAACATATCGGATAGGTTAGCGGTGATGAAGATAAGATAGATGAGAAGATTAGTAACCATGATGAGCGCCTGGTCAATTAACATTGCAGCTGCACGACTACCTAGTCCAGCAACCTGATATTGAAGGGAAACAAATTGAGGTGTTTTTATTTCGACTTGTCCTTGATTCATCTTAATCCTCCTGTTGATGTTTCACTATTCTTTAAATTATAATTATATACAAAGGATATAATCTAATTAATGAATACATCACAGCCTCCCGTGATTGTGGCAGAGCATTAATTCTATTATCTTTGTACATAACATAACCAACAACCGTTCAGAAAGAAGGTTCTCTCTTTGGATATAAAACAATTTATTAAGCTCCATCGTGAAGAATGGAGACAGCTTGAGCAATATATCGGCCTATTAAGTAAAGGAAGAAAAAATGTGACGAGTAAGACGATTACCGAGTTTGATAGTCTTTATCAAAAGGTTAGTCAGCATCTATCGTATAGTCAGACCTATTTCCCTAATGAGGAAATTACCTTTTACATTAATGAGCTAGTCGGTAAATCTCATAACCTATTATATAAAAACCAAGTTACCAGCGGGAAACAGATTCGCGACTTTTTTTCCAAAAAGTTTGTTGGACTGTTATATGAGCAATGGAAATTCATCGTAGTTGCCGCTTTATTATTCTTCGCTGGTGGGCTTGCTGGCTTTCTTGCTATTGCTGATGATCCACTTCATTTATATTCTGTTCTTCCAGCAGAGGTCTCACAAAGTGTGGATCCGGAACGATTAGGTGAGGGGCACGAATCTGTTGATTCTTCCCTGATGTCAGCGGAAATCATGACCAATAATATACAGGTTGCCATTCTCGCATTCGCCAGCGGAATTACATTTGGTCTATTAACTGTATATTTAATGGTTTATAACGGCCTTCTTGTTGGTGCATTGGCTGGGCTGTATTGGCATTATGATATGTCCTATGAGTTCTGGGCTTATATCGTACCACATGGTATGGTCGAATTAACCGCTATCTTTATTGCAGGTGGTGCCGGTCTCCTGATGGGGTATAAGCTCTTTTCCCCTGGTGCATATTCAAGGGGCTACCAGTTAAAATATCACGGAAAACGGTCCGTACAGCTTTTCCTAGGGACCGTTCCGCTGTTCATAATTGCTGGTATTATTGAAGGCTTTATCACACCCGCTGCTATTTCACTCGAAGCAAAATACATCGTAGCTGGAATCACCGTAGTCGGTATGATTGCTTACATCGCCCTAGGAAAAGTTCTACTTCATCCAAAGCCTAAAGTAGGCCTTGATTCATAATCTGGATGTAATGGGAGACGGCATCTGTTGCTAGCCGCTCTTCCTTTGCTTCCACCATCAAAAATCCTCGCTTCTCCCATTTCACCTTTTGACGTTTCTTATATAGAATCTGCTGTTGAGCGACACCTTTGATCATGGCTTGATTTACATCATTCGGATTTTCTTTTGCCCGCTTTACTAACAACTCATCTTGTATTGTAACTAAAAGGAATAGATGACGTCTTTTAATTCCTTCAAAGTAGCCTAACGTGCGGTCTTCTTGAAGAAATGTTTGCATATCACTAAACAAGAGAATTAAACTTCGCTTTTTCTGTACTGCTTGTAAATAGTTTAATGCTTGAACATAATTCGATTCAACTGCATCCACCTTCAAATCATAGATTGCATGAAGTATCTTTTGTAATTGGGCCATCCCTTTATCTGGTGGTACAAAGACGGAAACATCTTTGGAGAAAGCAATCACGCCAACATAATCTCCATTACCAAGTGCAGCTGCAGCAACCGTAATGGAAGCTTCTAATGCCCTTTCCAGCCGATTCGCACTTTTCAATTCTGCCCCCATCATCCGTCCACAATCAATAAGTAGCATCACATGTTTTCCATGCTCTGGTTCAAATTCATTTGTCATGACAGACTGTAATTTAGCTGTCTGGCGCCAATTAATCTTTCTCGGGTCATCCCCTACGACGTAATTACGTATTTGAGAAAATTCCCCTACACCACTTTTCCGTTTGCGAATTTTCATTCCTTCATGCATCAGATAGTGCTGGGCATCCTCCAAATACTTCTTCGTTTCCGTCAAATCCGGGATGACTTTAACCTCGTCTATGATTTCCTGAGCGGTTTGCTTCTGCCATAGTCCATAGGCGCTATAATAGCGCACATAGATTTTTTTCAACTCGTATAAACCGCGTACTGGGGCGATTACGTCATATGTTAAGGTTGTCGTCCCTGTTCCGGTTACTTCTCCCTTTAGCGGAAGTGAGGCTTGAAAGGATTGTGGTGCCCCATCAATCAATTGCATATTACAGCTTAAATCAGACTCGTTTCTCACTTCGATTGCTACCTTATATGGAAGGCCTCTTTCTAATTGCTGTGAAATGACCCTTGTAAATTCTAGTTGGTTTCGTTTTGGTGTAAAACGTAAATCCAGTAAACTAGCTAGTAATACGAATACATTTAGTAGTATTACAGAGGTCCAGGATAGGCCAACAAGTGTTAACAAGATAATGATTAGGGAAAGGATGGCATATCCGACTAGGAACCTTCTTGTTGGTACAATCCCTCTATCTTGGAACAGGAACCGAGCCCACAAGTTCTTCAATAACTTGGTCAATGTTCACTCCCTCCAATTCCATATGAGGAGATAGCTGAATACGGTGTCTTAATGTAGGTTTAGCAATTATTTTGACATCGTCTGGTGTCACATAATCACGTTCTGATAAATAAGCCCAAGCCCTAGCAACCTTACCTAGTGCAATTGCAGCACGAGTACTTGCTCCAAACCGAATCGACTCCGTATCTCTTGTACGACGAACAATTTGCATGATATAGGATAATACGTCATCACTTAATGTAACAGCTTCAATCTCCTTACGAATGGCGAGAAATGTATCCATATCCATAATAGATTGAACCTCATCGATAAAGGTTTTATTTTCAAGTACATTTAATAAAACATTCGTTTCTTCTTCTAAAGAAGGAAATTGAATAAATAGCTTTAATAGAAAACGATCCTGCTGCGCTTCTGGAAGTGGATAAGTTCCTTCAAATTCAATTGGATTCTGCGTAGCCACTACAAAGAAGACCTCCGGCAATGGGTATGTCTCTCCCTGAATGGTAACCTGCTTTTCCTCCATCGCTTCTAACAGTGCGGCCTGTGTCTTAGCCGGGGTACGATTAATTTCATCCGCTAATAACACATTAGCAAAGATTGGACCCTTTAACGTCTGAAATGTACTATCCTTCATATTGTAGATCGTACTACCTGTAATATCGCTTGGTAGTAAGTCTGGTGTAAATTGAATTCGATTAAATTCTCCGCCCAAAAGGTTTGCAAGTGTTTTTACCATTTGTGTTTTACCTGTTCCTGGTACCCCCTCGAGAAGTACGTGGCCACCTGATAATATGGCAGATAATAGTAGGCGTAGATTCGTAGATTGCCCTAAAATACGTTTTTCATAGTTTTCTATTAAGGTTGTTAATTCATTTCTCATTCTGCCTCCACCTCTTTCCGTAAACGATCCATTCGTTTTGACCATAATAAGTATTCTTGCTTTGTTATATTCTTTCTATGAAGAACTGCCTCTATCTCACTAAAAAAGGAGGTCCATTCATCATCTTTTACCAAAGGTAGCTTGACAGCTAATACTTCCTCTAAGTCCTTCCATTCTTTTTGGTAGGAAATTCCCCATTTTTCCCGAAGTAATAAGCGTAAATAACCCGCTTGGCTATTCAAGGATTCCATATATGCCTTTCCTCTTTTATACCAGGCAGCTAGTGCTGTAATATGTTCATCACTAAAGCGAACATATTCCTCCCTTGGTGTCCGAATTGACCCAAATCGTTTCCCTTTATAAAGAAGCCACAATAGTGTAAAGAGAATAAGCTGGAAAGCTGCTACAAGTAGCCACATTGGATAAATGTCGTGCATTGCCTGAGATTTTAATGATCGATGGGTGTATTCATCAAAACGAATCTCCTCCCACTTCTCTTCACCTAATAGGCTTAATACAACATCGAGATTATTCGCTTCTAAAATATAGTGGTTCGTCAGCCAGTCCGGTGAATTTACTGCTATTAAATTTCCATTACCATATGAACGTTTTATTGCGATGACTCCTTGATCATCCTGCAATAGTATTTCATCGTTATTTTCCGGTAATATCCGTGTTTGTGTGTTCATGGTAGCTTCATATTCCGAACCAGAAGCATCTTCCATTATCACCGTTTCTCCCTCTACCATTCCATAGGTTGTACTTATTCCAAACATACCCTCCAAATTATTCTTGAAAAGAAGAATGGTATTTCCTGCTTCCATAAATGAAACATACTCATTCATGACAGCTTGATCTGAAATTAAGGTCGGCTCCACCATGAGGAGAAGCTGGTTTTCTTCCTCCACTAGTTGACTTGGTGATTCTTCCCACCGTTCAACGGAATCGATATTTTCATTTAAATAGGTATAAAAGCCTTTTACCCCGGTTGGAGATGGTGATGTCGATAAATAGGGCGGATATTCCTCCAATTTATTAGAACCGAAAACAAGACTAATGGCGATGAAAATAATTAAGAGTACAAAGAGCCAGCCCCATGTCTTCGTTATTGATTTTTGCAATATTGAGTGCCTCCCTTAGCCTTCTTCTTGTTTCTGTTCCGATGTTAAAACCCAACGCAACACGGATGATTTATAGGATTGATAGGATGCGCTATCTACTGGCTGCTCTCCATATACAACGTCATCAAAAATCCGGGCCAGCTTATAAAAGCTTTCAGCTCGACCCTTCTCCAGCTGTTTGATTTCCTCAAAATATTCCCAGTTTGTTTTTGAAATTCTTGCTTCAACATAGCCTCTTTCATGAAAATTAAGTAATAATGCTAAGAATAAATGTCGAGTTGCTACTTGAAGGTTGCCATTTTCCTCTTGTTTTTCCGCTTCCGATAAATGTTCTACATAAGACCAGTTCTTCTCCTGCTTACGATAGAGCTGACGATCACGATAATGAAGTTTTCTCCGGTAATGCCTAAGTAAGAAGAAAATAGCAAAGAGAACTAGCATGATTACAAGTATCGCTATAACAATTACTAATCCCGTAGCAAACCCATTAGACGCTGATATGGATCCAAAGATTCTGGATAGTAGCTCGTTGAACCATTCCACTACTGAATCCCACCATCGTTCTAGGAACCCGCGATTATCCTCATAATACTTCAAGTATTCTTCGGTATTTACTATTTCTTCTATTTTCTCTCTTGCTTGATCCAAATCAGTCATTTTTTATCACCTTAAGGTTAGGGATTATGGTTTAGTAGTTTCATAGTTATCAATCATTTCCATTAAGTCATCCCCATCATTTCGTAGCTTTAAGTCAAAATAGATTAACCCATAGCCTACAGAGAAGAACATCATGGTAATGATTGAAATGATATCGACAAGTATACTGTACAGCACACTATAGCCTAAAAGCAGTGTCAAGATTACTTCAAATACGGAACTTATTATCATCGAAATAAGAGCAATTACAACAAGTAAGCCAAAGGTTCTCCAAAAGTTCTTTCTTGTTAATTGCCAGCTTCTACCTAATCCAGGGGCGCACGGTTCCAATACGACAGCAGGTAGATAAAGTCCCCATCTAGTTAGTAGAAAAGCAACAACTACTGCTGCAGCTAGAAATAACACAACTCCCATAACTATCCCGATAATCGGATCAACCATTAAACCTACTGTTGCGATCATGACAATAATGAAAGTAGGGACGAAAATCAGTCCAAACCCGATAACACCGAATAAGAGTGAGCTACCAACAATCGGCCAAAATCTAGTAAGTGACTCTTTAAGAAGCGATCCGGCAGTAAATTCTTCTTGTCTTCTTTTTGCGTCTATCGCGAGTATGACCGCGGCAGTTGCTAATGGGTATAATACAAGTCCTCCAAGACCAATAATTATCGTACGTAAGTCGTCAAAGACAGTAGTGGTACCATATAATGCCTCATCTACCGTATTAACTAGCCGGTCTAAAAAGGTGGAGCCACTTGCCATATCACGAAAGAAGCTCGTTCCTGATACTAATGAAAGTAGTGCATCTAAAAGAATCAGTGGACCTACCATAATGAGGAAAACTAGAAAAAAAGTCGAAAAGTTATTTTTACTTATTCTAAACGTTTGGTCTAGTACTGTACCAAAGCTCTTCGGTCGTGAAAAATGTTCCTCCATACGCGCCCTCCTATATTTGAATTGCGAAAATATTTACATATACTTCTTATTTTACCATTATACGTTATTTTTTCGAGTGTTTAATTTTAGTTAAGTTGTTGTTAATTACAGTTTCAAGCTGAATTTTCCGGATTAGCGTACGGTTATTGCTTTTCAAGCTGAGAGAAATAGGGGGAGATCGCACTATAATTCCGATAATGTTTTGATATTGATTACCTGCCAATGAAGCAATTATATTCTAGGAGAGGGCTGATCTAGGGACTAGACACAACTGTTCCGGTATACAACAAGTTTGATAAGGTCAATTACTTTTCCCGTCGCTGAACAAAAAAAGCCTCATAGGGGAAATCAAACCCATATGAGACATCTTTTTTTACCGATTAATTGGAATATGGATGGTGAGCCTTGGTCGTTCATTAATGGGATGATAATCTGAGGGGTAGATTTCGACATGCTCTAAATTAATTTCGTCATTTGCACGATATCCATTTGATTCGATCCAACCATATATGTTCGTGTATGATCCATTCACCTCTTCTTCTGCTGTATGCTCATAGGACGCATAAGTTAAGGCAGGAACCGTTATTTGCTCCATCCCTTCCGGTAGCTGCCCATTTGAATCTGGCACTTTACAACATAAGTAATAGGTAAAGCCCTCTGAAGTGACATCATATGAAAGTCCTATTATTTCCGATTTATCCGCATCTTGAGGAAGCTCTCCTAATCGTTCACGGAATTCCTGCATAAAGGTTCTAATCTCTCCCGCTTGAGCTTGTTTAAAAGTCCCCTTCCAACACACACCAACCGCCGTAAACGCTTCTAGTTCTGTAACGAAAATACCCATCCAATCCCTCCATAGCCGTTATTTCCCTTTATCATAAAGTTATATTAAGAAGATTTCAACTATAAGCGTAAATCAGACCCAATATACGGTTAATCTGTATCGCTTCTACTTTATAGCCGTTTTGTTTTAGCCATTCTACTAGTAGTGATTGATTCGCATAATATTCATCTTCAATGGAATCCACCGCAATATGATTGCCAGCCTTCAGGAATTGGTTTAACACATTTTTTCGATGTATTTCATCTTGAAACATCAAATCAACAATACCAATTTGGCCATTAGGTTTTAGCACTCGTTTCATTTCTTTAAGGGCTAACAGCTTTTCTTCATCTGGAAGATGGTGTAAAGCATAGCTAGAAACAATAGCATCGACAGACTGATCCAATAATGGTAAAGCGAGAAAATGTCCATTTCGAGTCTCAATAGTTGGATGTTTTTCCTTACATTTCTCTAGCATTTTCTCTGACTGATCTACTCCTATCACCTTGTGGTTAGGAAGAAATTTTGCCCCTAAATTTCCTGTACCAATTCCAATATCAGCTACCACACTACAAGAACCTAGCTTCATCTTCTCGACTACAGCTTGAAGTCCTTCATCATAGCCTTCATGTACATTAAATACATGTCCTTCCTTTTTAATATGGTCATCATAATCCTTGGCTTGCTCGTTAAAATTCCATCGGTCTTGCCATTTCCCTCGGATTTCCTTCATATTCTTTAAATGAGCTGCTAGCTGATGAATCGCTTCAATCGAATCATTCTTCCAATTTTGCTCCAGCATTTCATCAATCGTCTCTATCATATCCCTCATCTCTAACCACTGTTCAAAAAGAGCCGATCGTTGAATGTCAAGATATTGTCTAATACTTAGATTAGGATCTTCTAGTATCGTTTTGATATCTTGCACAGCCACTCCTATCTCTCGTAATGCTAGAATCGTGCTTAATCTATAAAGGTCACTTTCCGAAAAGTAACGATACTGATTTCCCTCATCCTTCTTTGGTGTAATTAACCCCTTTGCTTCATAAAAGCGAATCGCCTTTGGTGTCGTATTTAAATACATTGCCGCTTCCTTGATTTGCATCATAAACCCCCCTCTTTATTCCACTATAAACGTTACCCTAAGGGGAAGGTAAAGAACTTTTTTTAAATAATGCAAAACCTCTGTTATAATGTTAGCGAACCCGAAAGTGAGGTAATACGATGAACGAGCATGTAAAAGAAATAGCGAATAAACTTCAGCAAGAATATGGCTTGGAGCAGTATGTTTTAAAACGTGAGCATATCTTCTCGGAAACAACACAGGAGAATCAGACGAATTACATACTCTCTTTAGAGTGGTTTCCAGTTCATCAGTCCGAAGAAAATGAAGAATATAATCCAGAGGGAACTGCAGTATTAGAGGTCAACCTTCATACGAACGAACTTAAACAGCTAATTTTCGTAAACGATGTATCTTATGCAACAGAAGGCATTTTCCCTGCTCCCGAAATAGAATCGGTGATTGAATGGGTGGAGGAAAAGACCGGGATGATGTTCGGTAGACAATTTAAGCTTGATTATGAAGACGGAACGGCATTTAGTTTCCAAGCTACAGTAGACAATATTGACGTAGCACCTTCTGGTAATATCGATATTACCTTCAATGAAAACAATCAGCTAACACAGTTTTCAATAGATGGCGTTTTTCCTTCCGAAGAAGATATCGATTGGGAGCCCTTCTCCTTAATGAAGGATGATTTAATGGACAACATCAAGCAACAGCTAAAATTGATAGAAACACCTATTGAGGAAGAAGAAAAGTGGCTAAAGGTTTGGACAATGGATACAATTTTTATTCGTAATGATAAATCCAACATCATTTTACCTGCCTCCCTTTATCAAATAGATACTTATAAGGAGTTAAACGTACTCTTGGAATGGGCTAGCACTAGCCAAAGAGATTTCACACCTCAAGAGATTGATTTCTCTACAGAAATCTCTTACGAAGATGCAATGGCGAAAGTAAGGGTGAACCCATTAACAGACGATGAAATACAATCCACAATGGAGGAAACGAAAGACTTTTTGAGCAATCTTTATCCAGACGATTCTGGTAAGTGGACACTGACCGGTATGTACCCAGAAGGTAACTATATCATTACAGAATTAAAAATGGCAGCAAGCACACCATTAGATAGAAAATTAAAAGTAATTATCTCAAGAGATAGCTTACAAACAGCTAATTACTGGGATAGCAAGCTTTTATTTGAAGTGTTCGAATCCTATGCAAAAGCTGAAGATGTCACTATTTCACGTGATGAAGCATTCGACAAAATAATCAAACACGTGGAATTAACTCCTGTTTATGTAAAAGATCCTAATTCGGATTCCTATCACCTATGTGGAAAGCTTGACTGTGAAGTCGTTGTCATTGGCACTACTGGAGAAGAAGTACCAATTTTCCAGTTTTAAAGGATTTTAATCTCTTAGCGGATTTGTAGGCCTTCTTAATGTAGGAGGGCCTTTTATTTTTGGGGTAGGATTGAGGGGAGCGGTTAGCTTTATTTGCTGATGGTGGTTCTCTGTTACCTCCTTTGGCTTCTTATCCTCATAAAGGGCTCTGATGATGCTTCTCTGTTACCTTCTTCAGCTATTTCTACTTAAAAAGGGCACTGATGACGTTCCTCTGTTACCTTTTTCAGCTTCTTTTCCTCATAAAGGGCTCTGACGACGCTTCTCTGTTACCTTTTTCAGCTTCTTTTCCTCATAAAGGGCTCTGACGACGCTTCTCTGTTACCTTTTTCAGCTCCTCATCCTCAATCAAAACCACCAGTGTGAACTGGTGGTTTGCTCTGCGGCTTGAAGCCTCTTTTACCGGCCTTGGCCTTAAAGGCCCACTGAATGGTTTTCCCTTACGCACCACATCCACGCACTGATTCTAAAGAATCTCTTATATCTTTCTATTTTTTTCTCCTGTGAATGGATCAAACTCTTCGAATAACGTTAATTGATCTGATATATAATCTTCTCGGAGCTGATTCCTAATATATTCTTCTATTTACTTCTTATTTCGGCCCACTGTATCGACGTAGAAACCTCGACACCAGAATTTTCGATTGCCATATTTATATTTTAAATTTGCATGTCGGTCGAATATCATTAAACTGCTTTTTCCTTTTAAATATCCCATAAACTGAGATACACTCAGCTTTGGTGGGATACTTACTAACATATGGATATGATCTCGACATGCATTTGCCTCATGAATGGTTACACCTTTTCTCTCGCATAATTCTCTTATTATTTTTCCTATACTTTGTTTGTATTTTCCATATATAATTTGTCTTCTGTATTTTGGTGCAAACACGATGTGATACTTACAATTCCATGTTGTATGTGCTAAACTATTCTTGTCCTTCATTGGGACATGCCTCCTTCGTTTATTTGATGTAGTGGTCGGGAAACCAACTATATCTTATCACGAAGAGAGGCCTTTTTTAATTTTAATACCACGCTATAAGCTCTCCGGAACCCCCGGCATAGCCAGGGGTTTTCAAATGACACAAAAAGGGCTCTGACGATGCTCCTCTGTTACCTTTTTCAGCTCCTCATCCTCAAAAAGGGCTCTGACAGCACTTCTCTGTTACCTTTTTCAGCTTCTCATCCTAAAAAAGGGCTCTGACGACGTTCCTCTGTTACCTTTTTTCGCTACTTCTCATCATAAAGGGAACTGATAGCTCTCCTCTGTTACCTTTTTCAGCTTCTCATCCTAAAAAAGGGCTCTGACAGCGATCCTCTGTTACCTTTTTCAGCTTCTTTTCCTCAAAAAGGTCACTGACGACGTTCCTCTGTTACCTTTTTTCGCTAATTCTCCTCATAAAGGGCTCTGACGACGATCCTCTGTTACCTTTTTCAGCTTCTTTTCCTAAAGAAGGGCTCTGATGACGTTCCTCTGTTACCTTTTTCAGCTATTTCTACTTAAAAAGGGCTCTGATGGCGCTTCTCTGTTACCTTTTTCAGCTTCTCATCCTAAAAAAGGGCTCTGACGACGCTTCTCTATTACCTTTTTTCGCTAATTCTCCTCATAAAGGGCTCTGACGACGATCCTCTGTTACCTTTTTCAGCTTCTTTTCCTCAAAAAGGGCTCTGACAACCCTCTTCTGTTACCTTCCTCAGCTTCTCATCCTAAAAAAGGAGTCCTCTGCCAAACCCAAGCTCAACTCACCTTCCATAATTTACATCATTTAGGAATATCATCTTGGAATAAATGCATGTAATCGTTTCAAACTAGTGTTAGGTAAGGGCCACTCACCCGATGGTTAGATCATGTATTGACATATATTCGAATTAATGATTAAATTAACTTATAATTTCAAAGGGGAGTAGCTTTAACAGTTATGTCGTCATTTCAGAGTATCTTGAATACTCTCGGCATTTCTGGCAACTCGGTGTTGTTAGCAAGACCTTTGCCGATTTGGTAAAGGTCTATTCTTTTTTAGAGGCCTTTACCATTTCAGGTGGTATTGAGCCTCTATTTTTTATGTTGGAAGGGAGAAAACTAACATGGAGTCAATTTGGTTAGAGTATGCCTGGACCCTGTTAATCTTGATTGGGTTAGAAGGGATCTTGTCTGCTGACAACGCACTCGTATTAGCTGTTATCGCAAAACATTTACCTGAAGATCAGAAAAAGAAAGCTATTAACTACGGTATTTTAATAGCATTCATATTCCGATTTGCTGCATTATTTGCTATATCCTTTATAGCTAATGTATGGCAAGTGCAGGCAATTGGTGCTATTTATTTGATTTATTTAGGTTTAAAACATGTGATTCAGGATCATTTCGTTAAACCGAAAGGGGATAAGAAGGATCTGGAGAAGGAATCGGTTGGAAAAGGTTTTTGGCCGACTGTAGGTAAAATTGGTTTAGCTGACTTAGCATTTGCTATCGATTCAATTCTTGCTGCTGTTGCGTTAGCGATTGTTTTACCAGAAACAGGCCTAGGTCATTTCGGTGGAATGGATACTGGTCAATTCCTTATTGTCGTAGTGGCAGGTATTGCTGGATTAGTATTGATTAAATTTGCAGCTGGCTGGTTTGTCCAACTATTGGATAAACGACCAGGTCTAGAAACGGTCGCTTATCTAATTGTAGCTTGGGTTGGGGTAAAACTTGCTGTCATTACATTAAGTCATGATAAAGTACACATCCTACCACACGATTTTCCACATAGCACAGCATGGACCTTTGTGTTCTGGGGAGTACTATTAGCAGTAGCTGTAATTGGATGGTTTGTATCCGGTAAAAAAGGTAATAAAGATAAAGAAGTATCTACCGAAGCTTAATTATTATCATTTCTCGAGGTTAAAAACGTGGATAACATCCACACAATACCATTAAATTAAAAAACTCGTACCACTTCATTCATGGTACGAGTTTTTGTATGGAACGTAACAAGCCTTCACTTTTACAGATCATCAAACCCATTTAAATCACTTGTTTTCGTGTACTGTCTTGATTTCTGCTCAAAGAAATCGGTTTTTGTCCCATCAATATTATCTACATATGCACGAATCCACTTCATTGGGTTTTCCACATTATCTGGATATATTTCGCTTAACCCAAGTAATCGGAGCATTTTATTGGCACGGTATTGAATATAGCCTTCCATTTGCTTCAAGTCCATGCCATCCACATCGGAAAGGACATAGTTCGACCATTCCATTTCCATATCCACTGCGACTTTAAATTCTTGATATACCCAATCAATGAAGTCTTTATTATTATGCTCTGGGTACTCCGCTAGTGTTGCCCGGAAAAGCTCCGAAATAAACTTGCCATGTTCTAGCTCGTCTCGATTTATATAGCTAATCATCGTCGACGTTCCTACCATCTTATTTTCCCTTGCAAGATGATAGAAAAAGGCAAAGCCTGAGTAGAAGAATAACCCCTCTAAGAGTGATGTGTATACTAATGTCTTCAATATATTTTCCACAGTTGGATTCTCTACAAATTCATTATAGCCTGTAATTAACCGTTCATTTCGTTTTAATAAAATCGGATTCTTTCTTCCTAATTCGAATGCTTCATTCTGTTCTTTCAGTGTCACAACTGAAGAAAGCACATAAGAATAGCTTTCATTATGAACAGCCTCCTGCTGTGAAATCACCGCTAAAATGGACTGTACAGATGGATCTGTTGCATATAAGGATAATAACAACGCTGTCCTTGTTTGCGGGGCATCCAAGGTAGATAACAGACCAATTACTTTTAAGTAAGCATCCTGTTCTGCTTCTGTTAACATCGGAAATTGCTTTACATCAGAAAACATATTAATTTCATCTGCTTGCCAGTAATTCCCTACTAATCGCTTGTACATTTTATACCAATGTGGATACTTAATATCATTCCAATTGAGGATGCCACTGGATTTGCCACCAAATACTTTAGTCGCCTTATTCGGATTACGCGGCTCCATTGTTTTTGCTTTCTCAAGCAATACGTCTGACATACTGTAAAACTCCTTCCAGCCAACGGTCAATTTTGATTTCCTGTGAACCTCTAGGTGATTGCTCTATTTTTAACCCTTGCCACTTGCTTTCGTAAAATCGTGTTAGTTTATCAACAGCTTGGCAGAAGAACGGAAACTGTGTATCGCCTGTTCCAAACACCGCAATATTATCCGGTTTATAGCCTATTTCTAACACAAAGTCTTTTACCTCATCTGGTGTACTCCCATTATCCCAAGTGAAGGTCCCCATAAACATGACATCATAGTGACTTGGGTTGATCGGTGGATCAATGCCAATCCGATGCATGTCCACCGATGCTCCCTTAGCTATAAGCTTCTTCTGAATCAATTCTGCTGTTTCTTCTGTGTTGCCACTATAGGATAAGTATGCTATTAACATTCTCAACTTGAACACCACTCACATTCTTCCACATCATTGGATGTCGATCTCACATAATAAGTCGTCTTTAATCCTTCTCTCCATGCTTGAAGATGTAAATCAAGTAGTATACTCGCACGGATAGTATTTGGAACGTATAGATTAAAGGAGATACTTTGATCTATATGCTTCTGACGTGCAGCATTTTGCTTAACAGACCAACGTTGGTCAACGATGTAAGCGGAACGACGGTACACATCATATGTGCGATGATCTAATTCCGGTGCCGTCATCGGTATTTTAAAGTCCTTTTTCTCCTCATAATAAAATGGCTTGAAAATTGGGTCGATACTTGCTGTAGACCCAGCAATTAATGCGGTCGTAGAGTTCGGTGCGACTGCCATGAGATAACCATTACGAATACCATTTTTCATGACAGAAGATTTTAATTCCTGCCATTCCTCGCTCACATAGCCTTTTTCATCAAAATAAGTCCCTGTACTCCATTTACTACCAGCATATGCAGGATAACTTCCTTTTTCCTCACTTAGTTCCATACTGCTTCTAATCGTTAAGAAAGCAATTTGTTCATAAAGTTCATCAGCTAGCTGTACTGCTTCCTCGGATTCCCAGGCAATATGCTTTTTCGCTAATAGGTGGTGCCAACCAAAAGTCCCTAATCCGATAGCACGATATTTCTGATTGGTTGCTTGTGTCTGTAAAAGCGGCAATGTATTAATGTCAATAACGTTATCAAGCATCCGTACTTGAATTTTAATGAGTCGCTCTAGTATTTGATCCGGGACAGCCTTCCCTAAGTTGATTGAGCTTAAATTACATACAACAAAGTCACCTGGTCGATAACGCTTGATTAAATAGCCATTCTCATCGGTAAATTCTTCTAGAAATTCTGTTGGTGATTGGTTTTGCGTAATTTCCGTACATAAATTAGAACAATAAATGATTCCATTATGATTATTGCTGTTTTGACGATTTACTTCATCACGGTAAAACATAAATGGTGTACCTGATTCTAGCTGAACCATCATAATTCGCTTCATAATTGAGATTGCAGGTACTTTCTTTTTGGTAAGCTGATCATTTTGAACACATTCTTCATATTTTGTTCGCCATGTACCATTGCCTTTTTCTTCGTCATAGAAATCTTCTAAGGAATATCCCATTACCTCACGAACCTCGTGTGGATCAAATAAATACCAGTCACCACGTGCTTCTACCTGCTCCATGAATAAATCAGGTAAACAAACACCAGTGAAAATATCATGTGCCCGCATGCGGTCGTCCCCGTTGTTTAATTTCAGATCTAAGAACGCCTCAATATCCATATGCCAAACATCTAGATAGACAGCGATAGCTCCTTTTCGTGTACCAAGCTGATCCACACTCACTGCGGTATTATTTAATTGCTTTATCCATGGTACAACACCACTAGACATCCCTTTAAACCCTTTAATCGAGCTTCCTCTAGCACGAATTTTCCCCATATAAACACCGATTCCGCCACCATTTTTAGAAAGCTTAGCAATATCGGTATTACTGTCGTAAATCGATTGCAGACTATCATCAACCGTATCAATAAAACAGCTTGATAATTGCCCGTGTGTTTTACCAGCATTCGCAAGAGTTGGCGTAGCAACCGTCATATATAAATTACTTAATGCCCAATATGCTTCCAGTACAAGATCCAAACGTTTACTTTTATCTTCATCCTGCATCAAATGCATCGCGATTACCATCCAACGCTCTTGTGGTAATTCATATGTATTCTTATCATGATCTGTTGCTAAGTAACGATTTGCAAGTGTATATAAACCTAAATACGTAAATTGTAAGTCTTTTTCGTAATCCATATTCCCGGCTAATGTAATAATTTCATCTTTTGTATACTTTTCCAGCAAGCTCGGTGTATAGATTCCTTCTTGTATCAGTAGTTCAAGGAGTTGATAAAAATCTCCATATTTTAAGGAAGGACTATATTGACGGTTTTTAGCTGCATGGTAGTATAACTTTTGTAAGTATAGTCTACTAGCTACAAAAGTCCAATCCGGATTGGCTTCATCAATATTTTCTAACGCTCTTCTGATGAGTACATCTATCGCTTTATCAGCCGAATAGTCATCAGGAATGGTTACATCGAATTCAGAAATGTTGATTTTTAAGCGTTTTGTAGCAAAGTCTATCACTTGCTCTAGATTCACTTTACTACTTGGTTCTACTGTTATCATAATAATCCTCCTATAAATCAAATAAAAAACCGCTCACCCGAGGGATGAACGGCATAGAAAAAACGACAGAATCCATACAAAATCTATGTATATAATCCATCGTTTCATGCTCTTTCAACCCGAAGAAAAATGAAACTATAAGTTAATGGCAGGTCTCCTGGCTTGCGCTTCATTCTACTAAAGTCCTTCCCATATCTTTCCATGAATCGATATAGTGGATATCTTGTTCGTCGGCACTTACAGTTGCGGGGACAGCTCTAGACTTTCACTAGATTCCCTATTAAGACATGTGTGTCACCATTACTCACGACACTATATATGGTATTAATTTACATCATCATCACAATATATTGTATTATTACCCTATCATAGTTTAATAATTTTTGCAATCCTATTCTTGCTAGATTTCTAGAATTCATATAACCAAAATACCCTATGAACCTTCTCATCCATAGGGTATCCAGCATGTAAAATTTTTAATTTTTACTTACAATGCGATAATATTCTCTCGCTGTTAACAGATAGACAAGCAAATATAATACAGCAAAAATAATAATAACACCAGCTGTACACATAGCAAATAATCCCACGTTCGTTAAATTTAGAGCTTCCAGTAATTTCGTAATGACATTGAAAGCAAATAAAATATGGACTACTGCAGCAAATAACGGTAGGAAAAACACTAATAATACTTGACTGCGAATCGATTTCTTAATTTCAGCCTTGCTTAAGCCAACTTTTTGCATGATTTCAAAACGGTTCTTATCCTGGTATCCTTCCGAGATTTGCTTATAGTAAATTATTAATACCGTCGCCATGATAAATAGGGTACCTAAGAATATCCCTAAGAAAAATAGTCCCCCATATAGTGAGTAAAATATCTCTTTACTTTCCTCGGCACCTTCTGCGTGTCCAACCATTTTTGCAGCTTTTAATTTCTCGGTCAATTGACCTGGTAAGGCAATTTCATTATCTACGTCGCCATCTACATCGAATCCATAGTATGCGTTGTAGCCTTCAGCATCAGTAGGATCGAGCTCACGAATGGTTTCTTCATCAGGAACAATGACAAAATTAAAGCTATCCAAAATCATGGCTGAAGCAATGCCATCTACCTGTAGATCAGGTAACTGCTCTTTTATGGTAAACGTTTGGTCAAACATCGTAATCGAATCTTGGATTTCTTCACCTCTAAAGGTGTATAAAAGCACTTCATCTTCAGCTAATTGCTCTGAACGATTTTCCATCCGATTATACTCACTTAAGGGAATGAGGACTATCATACCTATATCAGCACCGTATCCCATTCCAGCCCCACTTACGAATTCATTACCATTTTTGATTACTTGAAGTTCCTTATAGTAATAGTAATGTGGCTTTTCAATTGTTAATGCAAGATCATTTGCCCCTTCCTGAATGAGTTCTTCCATTACTGCTAAATCTTCTGGCTGAACATCATACGTGGTAACTGCAATTTCTTTTGGATAACGATTCTTAATTAATTCCTCCATCCCGATATATAGGCAAACCGTTGACGATAGCATAACAAGAACCATCGTAGATAGTACACAGATGTTTGCCAGTCCAACCGCATTTTGTTTCATTCGATAAATCATTCCAGAAACACTAATAAAGTGGTTTGTCTTGTAATAGAACGATTTGTTCTTCCGAAGCATTTTGAATAAGGCTATAGTACCTGCAGTAAATAAAGCATACGTTGCAATAATAACGAGTAATACAGCTAGAAAGAATTTGTTAAGAGCAGCTAAAGGTGACTCGGTTGCTAAAGCAATATAGTATCCAGTAGATAGTGCGATAATGCCTATTAGTACGATTAACCACTTTGTCTTTGGCTCCTTCTCGCCAACTTCTCCTCCCTTAAGTAGCTCAATTGGCTTAGACAAGTGAATATGCCGTAAGTTGTTTAACAAGGTTAGCAAAAATATCACACTAAAAAGAATGACCGTACTAAGTAATGGTTGCATAGAGATTAGTGTGGTAAACGGTATTTCAAAGGTTAATAGCTTCATAAGTAATAAAAACATTAATCTGCTGACCACAATTCCTGTTATTAAACCTACTACTAGACTGAATACAGCTACATAGAAAGCCTCCCAAGTAATCATTTTTGCAATATGTTTTTTCTCCATCCCTAGAATATTATAGAGGCCAAACTCTTTTTGTCGTTGTTTTGTTATAAAGCTGTTTGTATAAAATAGAAAAATCACCGAGAATATGCCAATAATATAACTACCTAAATTGAGCAATAATTGGAGAACCTCTACTCCCGGTATTTCTTCTAACCCCTGGTTCCCACTAATAAAAACCATCATGTAAAACATCGCAATCGTGCCAATACAGGTTAGGATATACGGAATATATGTTTTTCTATTCTTTTTCAAATTATTCCATGCTAACGTTGGATAGAAAAATCTACTCATATTCCACACCGCCTGTTGCGATAACATGGAGGGCATCTGATATTTTTTGATACATTTCCTCGTTCGTTAACGAGCCTTTATAAATTTGGTGAAATACGGTACCATCTTTTATAAAAAGGACTCGTTTTGCATGACTTGCCGCTTTTGTACTATGGGTTACCATAAGCACTGTTTGCCCTTCATCATTAATAGTTGTAAACATGTTTAGTAAATCATCCGATGCACGGGAATCGAGTGCCCCTGTTGGCTCATCAGCTAAGATCAGCTTTGGATTCGTAATTAAAGCTCTGGCTACTGCTGCTCGTTGCTTTTGCCCTCCAGACACTTCATATGGATACTTTTCTAATATGTTGGTGATCCGAAGCTTTTGAGCAAGTGGTGCTATACGACTGCGCATCTCCTTATATGATTTACCAGACAAGACTAAAGGTAAGAATATATTGTCTTGAATGGAGAACGTATCCAGTAGATTAAAATCTTGAAACACAAAACCAAGATTCCCCCGTCTAAATGAGGATAGTTGTTTATCTTTGATAGTAAGAATGCTTTTGCCATCTAATAGCACATTCCCACTTGTCGGCTTATCTAAAGCTGCCAGGATATTTAATAGGGTCGTTTTTCCTGATCCTGACTCCCCCATAATTGCCACATATTCCCCCTCCTCAACGGAAAAGGATACATCGGTTAGTGCCTGAACATGATTACCCCCGAAACGTGTCGTATACACTTTCTTTACATTATTCACTTCAAGTATCGTCATTTCTTATTACCTCCACGTCTTATTTCATGCTCAGTATACCAACCATCAAACCGCGTTAGACATCGCTTTTGCTTACAATTCTGGTAGCAACCTTACGATAATGTAAGGTAACTATTCGATTTCAATATTAGCGGTTTTTAAATCGATGGACACTTTGGTGCCTTGTCCAATTTCTGACTCCATTTTCATTTGGTGGGAGAGTTTGCTTGTAATTTGCTTACACATATATAATCCAAGTCCCGTAGATTTCTTAAACATCCTACCATTGAAGCCGGTAAAGCCTCTATCAAACACTCGCGGTAGGTCCTCTGCCCGAATCCCAATCCCAGTATCTTGTATTACGAGCGTTTTTTCCTCGTTAGGATCCATATAAATGGAAACAGAACCTTCCTTCGTATACTTCAGGGCATTCGATAGAATTTGCTCAATGACAAAGAGAAGCCACTTTTCATCTGTTAGTACGTGACAGTTCAGTTCATCGAAATGTAAGCTAATCTTCTTTCGAATAAACAGCTTTGCATTTTTCCGAACCGCCTGCTTTACGATATCATCCAAGCTATATTCTCTCAGCTCTAAATCAGAGGACATCGTATCCAAGCGGAGGTATTGTAATACAAATTCCACATATTGTTCTATTTTAACTAGCTCCATTGATAATTCTTGGTGATGCTCCATTTCCTCTGTCTGTAAGATAAGCCGCATGGCCGCAATTGGTGTTTTAATTTGATGGGTCCATTGGGTAAAATACTCAATTAAATCGGTATGGCTACTATCGGCTCTATGCTTACTATCCATATTTTCTTGATAGAGAAGTTGGATGATCTCCTGGTATGTTGCCTCCAACGTATCTTGAGGTGTTGGTAGCTGTTCCAATTTTACCGTGATAGTGTTATGCAGTTCCTTAAGCTTGTGATAATGTTTATAAAACTTGGCAAAACCAATGACCAAGACAACGATTCCGATATAGAAACAAAGTACGGCAGAATAGATTACCGGTTCTAGAGATTGGTTGTATAAATAATTTACAAAGAAGAAAATAAGGGTAATGAGTAAAAATAGGACGATATAAAACTTTCTATACTTTATGTACTGAAGAAACAATTTAAATTTAGATTGATTCATCTTATTCCACCAAATATCCTATCCCTTTTTTTGTTATGATAAAGTCGATGAGACCTACACGCTCTAACTTCTTTCGTAGTCTCGTAACATTTACGGTAAGTGTATTATCATCGATAAAGCTATCTGTCTCCCAAAGTCTTGTCATCAAGGCATCCCTAGAAACGGTTTTCCCCTTACTCTCTAATAAAAACTGTAGTATTTTTAACTCGTTTTTAGTCAGATCTATCTTTTGACTATCATAGGTCAGTGTCCCATCACTTACATTCACAATAGCACCTTTATGCTGAAGCAAATTCGTTTGCCCAGTAAAATCATACGTTCTTCTCAACATTGCTTGTACTTTGGAGGTTAGGACATTTAAGTCAAATGGCTTGGAGATAAAATCATCCCCACCCATATTCATAGCCATGACAATATTCATATTGTCAGATGCAGAAGAGATAAAAATGATTGGTACTTTGGATACTTTACGAATCTCACTGCACCAATGAAAGCCATTGAATGATGGTAGTGAAATATCTAGTAAAATTAATTGCGGATCTATTGAAACAAATGATGCCATAACATCATGAAAGTCGGTTATATATTCTACTTCGTATCCCCAAGATGTTAAATGCTTTTTCATTGAACGAGCGATTGTCATATCATCTTCTACAATTAGAATTTTGTACATAACAGATTTTCCCTCCCCTATTCCATCGTTTCTAAACTAATTAAAAGTATACAACGTAGTCCCAGATTATCCCAATAGAATTGGAAGTTGGTAGGTTTATTCAGTAAAATAATAATAAATAGGTGAGGATGGTGAACCGATGGAGAACATAGTTGATTTAATTCGCTCTGCTTCTTATACACTCTTTTTTACTGGTGCTGGCATGTCCACGGAAAGCGGACTTCCTGATTTCCGCTCAAAGGATAGAGGATTATGGTCCAAATTTAATCCAGATGAACTAGCGAATGTCCAAGCATTAGTGCATAACTTTCAGGAATTTACGGAATTCTACCAATTCCGCCTTCGAGAGATAACAAAATACAAGCCACATGAAGGGCATCATATATTAGGCCGCTGGGAGCAGCAAGGACTTGTTAATGGCATCATCACACAGAATGTCGATGGCTTTCACCATGATGCTGGGAGTCATAATGTGATGGAGCTTCATGGAACATTTCGGAAGTTTTTCTGTAATCAATGTAAACGAGAGCAGGTCAGAGAGCGGTATATCAATGGGGAGCATCATTGTGCGTACTGTAATGGTCCCGTTCGACCGGGAATTGTCCTTTTTGGTGAAATGCTTCCAGAGGATGTTTTCTACAAGGCGGAGATAGAAACAAGTAAAACCGATTTATTTATTGTCTTAGGCTCCTCATTGACGGTGAGCCCTGCTAATATGTTCCCCATGCTTGCAAAAGAGCACGGTGCAAAGCTAGTTATTGTAAATCGTGAGCCAACACCAATGGATCATTATGCTGATTATATTGTCCGGGATAAGAGTATTCGGGAATTTTTAGTTGAGGTGGAAGAGCGGTTGTAAGTAGGAGGGGTGTGGGGATTTGATTCGCGCGGGGGGCTCCTGGTTCGCGCGGGATTCCCCTAAATTCGCGCGGGACTCACCTAAATTCGCGCGGGATTCCTCTTAATTCGCGCGAGATTCTTCCTGTCGCGCGATTTTTCTCTTGGCTCGCGCGACTTTCTCCTTTGGTCGCGCGATTTTTCTCCGGGCTCGCGCGATTTTTCCACTGACTCGCGCGAATTCCCCCCAAGCTCGCGCGGGATTCTTCCTGATTCGCGCGGGATTCCCCTTGTCGCGCGATTTTCCCCTGGGCTCGCGCGATTTTCTCCTGGGCTCGCGCGATTTTCTCCCTTGCTCGCGCGGAATTCACGAGCCCCCGCGTTCTCCACCCAAAAACGCACAAATTACTCATCTCTCCATACAACTAATCTAACACCCAAAAAAACAGGAGCGAATGATGCTCCTGTTCTACTTGAATCACCCCAAAACGGCGCGGTCACTTTCAAACTGTGCTCCGCGTATTCGTTGGAATTCCCTTAATAAATCTTCAATTGTTAGGTTTTGTTTCTTTTCATTGTTAATGTCTAAGATTATTTGGCCTTTATCCATCATGATTAATCTGTTCCCTAAATCAAGTGCCTGTTGCATATTATGGGTAACCATTAAAGTGGTGAGCCCATGTTCTTCTACCACTTCCTTCGTTAAGGTTGTGATTAGTTGTGCTCTTGATGGATCGAGGGCTGCTGTATGCTCATCAAGTAATAAAATCTTTGGATTTGTGAAGGTGGCCATTAATAAGGATAATGCTTGGCGTTCTCCCCCTGATAATAGCCCGACTTTCGCATTTAAGCGGTCTTCTAATCCTAGGTTTAGTGTTTTTAGATGCTCTTTAAAGTCTTCTCTACGCTTTTTGGTTACTCCCCGTCTTAGTTTTCTTTTCCGAATTCTCGAGTAGGCCATCGCTAAGTTTTCTTCAATCGTCATAGAAGGTGCCGTACCTGCCATAGGATCTTGAAACACGCGCCCAATGTATGCCGACCGTTTATATTCTGGAAGCAGTGTTACATCTTTATTCCCAATGACCACTTCCCCGATATCTGGCATGAGATTACCTGATATTACATTCATTAAGGTTGATTTTCCAGCACCATTACTGCCAATTACAGTGACAAAATCTCCCTCTTCTAATGTTAAATTAATTCGTTGTAATGCTTTCTTCTCATCGGGGGTACCTTCATTAAATGTTATTGCGACTTCCTTTACATGTAACATATTAAGCCCCCTCCTTTAATCCACTTATGGCGGCACGTTTTTTGATTCGCCGCTTCTTTTCCTTATGAGCTTGGAGTATTTTCGGTGTAATTAATGCAACGATGACAATAAATGCCGTAATCAATTTCATATCACCGGTATCTAAAAAGTCTACGCGAAGTGCTAACGCAACCACGATTCGGTACACAATTGCACCACCAATTACGGCGATTGTTGCAATTGCAATAGTCTTCTTACCAAATAACGCCTCCCCGATAATAACCGAGGCAAGACCAATGACAATCATCCCAATCCCCATCGAAACATCGGCAAAACCACCAATTTGCGCAATCAATGCTCCACTAAGTGCTACCATAGCATTGGAAATGCCGACCCCTAACACGATTAAATTATCGGTATTAGCTGATAGACTTCTAATCATTCGTTTGTTGTCTCCAGTTGCTCGTAATGCTAATCCTACTTCCGTTTTTAAAAAGGCATCCGTCAATAATTTTATTACTAACGTTACGATTATCATTACGAGTACAATAACCCATGTTGCTGGTGCACGTCCTGACATAATGGCTATCCATATTCCATTGAAAAAGCTATCCATACTAGCTGGCCAAATATCTCGAAGCTGTGAGAATATGGTTGGCTGATTATGCAAGGATACTGTCGGCTGCCCCATAATTCGTAGGTTAATAGAATACAAGGCAATCATCATCAAAATACCGGATAATAAAGCGTTTATTTTCCCCTTTGTATGCAAAAGGCCTGTTAAACAGCCAGCGATAAAACCAGCAATGATTGCAAGTAAGGTAGCCACGATTGGTGATACGCCGTTTACAATCGAAATGGCAGCAACACCTGCACCAGTTACAAAACTACCGTCTACTGTTAAATCAGGAAAATCTAATACCCGGAAGGTTAAATATACCCCTAAAGCCATAATGGCATAAATAATCCCAGACTCAACAGCACCAAATATCGATATAGCCACGATTCCTTTACCTCCTTTTCCACCTACTTACATAAAGTGGAAATAACTCACGCATTAGAATAGAGAAGCAGGCCAACAGCCTGCTTCCAAATGGGTCTCATTATCGGGTACATTGCTAACAAAATGATTACTGTGTCTCTTTAAATTGAGCAGTTGCATCCCATTCCGCATTCCACTCAACACCTTGTTCCTCTGCAGCATCTTTATTAATAAATAATTGAATTTCTGGCGGATACTCGGCTGGGATGTCTTTTGTCGACTTACCGTCCTTCAAAATTTCAACAGCCATTTCCCCTGCCCGCTTCCCAATTGAGTAATAATCAATTCCAAATGTAGCAAATCCACCCTTTTCTAAGGAATCTGGTTCCCCTACAACTAAAGGAATATCTTGTTCATTGGCAACCGCTACTACACTTTCCAGTGCAGATACGACCGTGTTGTCGGTCACAATATAGAATAAGTCAACGTCATTTACTAATGAGGTTGCTGCTTGTTGAACTTCAGATGAGTTCGCAACCGTACGTTCTACAAAGTTTAAAGAAGTTCCCTCACCAGCCGCTTGGACTGCATTAATTTGTGTCACAGAGTTCGATTCCCCTGCATTGTAAATCAATCCGACTGTTGAGTCTGGGAAGTATTGATCAATAAATTTCACTGTTTCTTGGATTGCTTCGGGATGTAAATCGGTTACCCCAGTAATATTTTCCCCTGGTTCATCCATCGCTTCCACTAATCCTGACTCTACCGCATCTGTAACAGATGTGAAAACAATTGGAATATCCCGTGCATCTTTTGTTGCTTCCAGCGCTGATAATGCTGCAGGTGTTGAATTTGCAAAAATTAAATCCACATCATCTGCAACAAAGCCATCTGAAATTGGCTTTAAATTATTTTGATCTCCTTGGGCACTCCGAAAGTCATACTCCACTTCTAACCCGGCTTCCTCTAGCGCTGCCTGGAAGCCTTCATAGGCTCTATCCAACGATGGATGCTCCACTATTTGCGATGCACCAATTTTGTATGTATCACCGCTTCCACTTGTACCACATGCAGCTAAAACTACTACACTAATTAATGCTAAAACGATTAACTGAAGTCCTCTTTTCACTCTCTACTCCCCCTTAACCCTTCTAAACTTAAAGTATAATTTGAGAAATTATAACATACTGAAAACTTTAGTCAACCCTATTTTTTGATAATTCATTCAATTTGTAAACGCTTACTATTTAGGGGGGGAATTTCACTACGTTCCCTTAATTCCCCCCTAGAAATGAATTACCTTTTCAATAGCTTTTGTGATTCGCTCAGCTGTTGGTAAATAATGGTTCTCTAAGCTAAAAAACGGGACTGGGACATCAAAACCGGTAACCCTCTCCACAGGTGCCTTTAAATACAGGAAAGCTGTATCATTGATAATCGTAACGATATCGTTGCTAAGTCCACCTGTTCTTGGTGCTTCATGTATCACAACTGCTCGCCCGGTCTTTTGCACAGATTCAGCAATTAGTGCCTCATCTAACGGGTAAAGTGTACGAAGATCAAGTACTTCACAGCTAATACCATCTTCACCTACTTGTTTTGCAGCCTTTTCAACTAAAGGGACCATAGCTCCCCATGTAATCAAGGTGACATCATTACCCTCGATACGCCTTTTCCCTTTCCCTATCTCAACCGTATATGCATCAACTGGTACCTCTTCCCGAAAGGAACGATAACTATGCATTGGTTCCATGTACAGCACTGGATCCGGATCCTCTACCGCTGCTATTAACAATCCCTTTGCATCATACGGTGTTGCCGGACAAACTACTTTTAGCCCTGGCATATGAGTAAATAAGCTTTCCGCACTATCCGAATGAATCTCCGGCGCTCTTACTCCAGCACCATACGGGGCACGAATGACCATCGGCACGGAATATCTCCCCATTGTACGCGAGCGAATTCGCGATACATGGGTCATAATTTGATCATAAGCTGGGTAGATAAAGCCCATGAATTGAATCTCTGCTATCGGTTTAAACCCATTAACCGCTAATCCGACAGATGTACCGATAATGCCAGATTCCGATAAAGGGGTATCGATGACACGATCTGTTCCAAACGCTTCCTGTAATCCATCGGTAGCACGAAACACTCCACCATTCTTACCAACATCTTCTCCCAAGATCAAGCACATTTCATCTTGCTCTAATACTGTCCTCATCCCTTCGTTGATGGCTTGAATCATTGTCATACTTTTCGTTGCTGTTTTTTTCGCTTCTGTAAAATCTGTTGTCATTTTACTCACCCCTTAACAGCTGAAGATAGGAATCTCTTTGTGTAGCCAATGAACGAGGAAGCTCTGCAAATACATGATCAAACAAATCCTCCACATTAGGCTTCGGATATGTTTCCATTGCTTTAACTGCTGCTTCAATTTCCTCTTCTATCTTTGCTTGAGTGGATTGGATATAAGCATCCTGCCAAAACCCTTCATTTTTCATAAACCGTTCCATTCGGACAATCGGATCGACAATTTCTGCTCCCTGCCCCTCTGGACGATATTTCGTTGGATCGTCTGCAGTGGTATGTGCTCCTGTTCTCCAGGTTACAGCTTCAATCAAGGTTGGACCGCCACCATTTCTAGCTCGCTCTGTGGCACGTTGCATTTCAAAATAAACCGCAAAAAAATCATTTCCATCTACCCGTACACTCGGAATCTCATAAGCTACTCCCTTTTGGGCAATTGTCTTCGAGTTCATTTGTCGTTCAAAGGGCACAGAAATGGCATAGCCATTATTCTGGTTGAAAAATATCGTTGGTGTTTGAAAGACACTTGCGAAATTCAATCCCTCATGAAAGTCTCCTTCTGACGTTGCTCCATCACCAAAATAGGCAATCGCGATATGTTGTGTCCCCTTCCGCTTTTCAGCCCACGATGCACCAACCGCATGGAGGAGTTGTGTTGCTATCGGGACAGCTGCTGGAAAGATATGTTTCCCTTCTGGTGGGACACAGCCCTCCAACCGTCCATTCCAATATAAAAATGTCCGTGTCATGTCCGCCCCAAAGGTTAACATCGCACCATGATCTCGATATGTAGGAAACAACCAATCATTTTCTCGCAATGCCAGTGCACTTCCCACCTGTGCCGCTTCTTGACCTTCAAACGGAGGATATGTTCCAATTCTCCCTTGTCTTTGCAAGCTTTTGGCTTTTTTATCAAATGTGCGAATTCGATACATATGGTAATACGCCTTCTGAACAAGCTCCTCCTGTATCAAGGATTTACTCGTAACATCGAGCAAATTGCCTTGGTCATCGATTACTTGCTTTAATGGATAAGCGTTCTCCATCCAATAACCTCCAATACTAGTCTAGTAGAACCAGAGTTATATATACCATTTAAAAATATAACGTTATTTTAACGTAATTTTATCATTATGTAATGTTTCGGTCAATCAATTATTATAAAATATAAATTTTTCAAACTACTTTACCTTGCTAATCGCTTCCAATTGCTTCAGTCCAGACTTTAGCTGATCTTTCGCCTCCTCCATCATGGTCTCTATTAATGTTCTTACACTTGGGATATCTTCTATTAATCCCGCTACTTGACCACCATTAATAAATCCCCGATCCAAATCACCATCAAGCGCACCGATTACATGGTGTTCTTCACTTGTTAGGCTGGCAAACTCCTGCAAGCTAACACCGTTTTTCTCTTTTTCTAGTAGACTTCTGACATAGGATGTATCGATTACACGTCTTATGCTGTTAAAGCTTCGACCAATAATAATCGCATCCGTACCATTTGCTTGAAGTAGTTGGGCTTTATAATTTTCATGAAAAGGTGCTTCCTTAGTAGCAATAAAGCGTGTGCCAATTTGAACCCCTTCTGCCCCTAACATTAGAGCTGCTGCCAACCCTTTTCCATTACCAATACCTCCTGCAGCGATGACTGGTATGGTAACCTTTTGGACGACTTGTGGAACCAATGTAAAGGTAGTAAGCTCTAGTGCCGAGTTAATTCCAGCTGCTTCAAATCCTTCTGCTACTAGAATATCTGCACCTGCTGCTTCCGCTTTTTGGGCATGCTTTACGGAGGCGACAATTGCGATAACGACTTTCCCATGTTCATGTAGCTTCGGTATATAGGGGGCTGGATTTCCAGCTGAAAGGGAGATCACTGGTATATCATGTTGAATACTTAGTGCTATTAATTCATCAACAAATGGCGATACTTGCAGTGCAATATTAAGGGCAAATGGCTTATTGGTTAATCGCTTCGTATCGAGGATTATGTTTTCTACTTGCACTGGTGTCATCGTGCCACAACCAATCGTCCCTAATCCCCCTGCATTCGAGACCGTAGCAGTGAGCTGTGCATTTGAAATATTTCCCATGCCCCCCTGGATAATCGGATAGGAAATAGTTAAAAGCTCAGTTACATTGTTCATCACTATACCTCCTATTTTCCTTGGAACTTAGGTGTTCTTTTTTCACTAAATGCTTGTAATGCTTCTATTCTATCCTCTGTCGGTATCGTGTGCTCATATGCTTTTGCCTCAATATCGAAGCCCGTTTTCAAGTCTGTATTCATGCCAACCGTTATCGCATATTTTGCTTGTGTTACGGCAATCGGCCCATTTTGAAGCATGCGATTGGCTAGCTTATTACATTCATCTAACAAAGAATCCTTCGATACCACTTTTAGCAAAATGCCAAGTTCCTTTGCCTCATCGGCTGTAATCTTCCTTGCAGTAAGAATCAGCTCCTTAGCTCTCATCTCCCCAATTAATCTAGGTAAGCGCTGTGTTCCACCAGCACCAGGAATGATTGCCCAGCTTGTTTCCGTAAGACCCATTTTCACCTCATGTGCCGCAATCGCAAAGTCGCAAGCGAGCATAAGCTCAAATCCACCACCAAAGCAGTAACCATTTATCGCAGCAATAGTTGGCTGTGGGAGATTAGCAATTCGCTCAAAGCAATCACGAATCGCTTTCACATTTCGTCTTACTTCTTGTTCGGATAACGATTTTCGTTCTCTCAAATCGGCACCTGAACTAAATGCCTTATCACCGGCACCGGTAATAATAACCGCTCTAATTTCATGATCCAGATGGATTTGGTTTACGATCGTCATTAGTTCTGTTAGCATTTGGTAATTAAGAGCATTTAAGGCATTTGGACGGTTTAACGTAATGTAGGCGACATGGTTGTTTTTTTGGAAAAGAATTGTTTCCATTTGTTTCTCCTTTCGAGTGGTGCTATTCTATTTATATTTGGATGATTCTTGGAGGATTCCATTCACACCCTGTTTGTTTTTTGCATGCTTATACTCCTTCTACAATTACCGAGATACCCTGCCCTACACCAATACACATCGTTGCTAACCCATAGTGAACATTTCTCCGTCTTCCCATTTCATGTACTAGTGTCGTTAATATACGGGCACCACTTGCACCTAGCGGATGACCAAACGCAATAGCCCCACCATTAACATTTACCAATTCAGAATCTAGTTCTAACTGATGAATGCAGGCAATAGATTGCGAGGCAAATGCTTCATTTAATTCTACTAATCCAATATCCTGTACGGATAAGTGGGCACGTGCCAGCGCTTTTCTCGTAGCATGAATTGGGCCTAGTCCCATCACCGCTGGCTCAAGACCTGCTGTTGCACCCGTTACATAACGGGCTAAGACGTTAAGGCCTAATTCCTTTGCTTTACTTGCACTCATTAATAAAAGTGCAGAGGCTCCGTCGTTAACCCCAGAAGCATTTCCAGCTGTGATCGTACCACTTTCAAATATTGGCTTTAGCTTTGCCAGCTTCTCCAAGGATGTATCTGGGCGGGGATGCTCATCTTGTTCAATGCGAATCTCATTCCCTTTCCTATCGTGATAGACAACCGGAACTAATTCTCGAGAAAATCGCTTTTCTTCTACTGCCTTTTTAGCACGCATTTGACTTTGAAAGGCAAATTGATCTTGTTCCTTACGACTAATTCCATAGCGTTTGGCTACATTTTCAGCGGTTTGTGGCATGGAATCGGTGCCATATAATGTATCCAGCTTAGAATTGATGAAACGCCACCCTATGGTCGTATCATAAAGCTCCATATTTCCCCTTGGAAAATCTTTGTCTGGCTTTGCCATAACTAGTGGTGCACGGGTCATGCTTTCCGTGCCACCAGCAATGAAACAATCACCTTCACCTACCGCTATTGCTCTAGCCGCATACATAACAGCATCTAGTCCAGAACCACAAAGACGATTAATCGTGGTACCACCAACTTCTACTGGAAGACCTGCAAGCAAAGCAGCCATTCTGGCCACATTGCGATTATCCTCCCCAGCTTGGTTAGCATTTCCTAAAACGACCTCTTCAATATCTGCAGCAGGCAAATTGGGATTTCTCTCCACTAGTGCTTTAATTACTACAGCTGCTAAATCATCTGGCCGGATATCCTTTAATGCTCCCTTATACCGTCCAATCGGCGTTCTAACTGCATCCACAATTACAACTTCTCTCACTTTTTCACCACCTCACCATCCGTAGAATAATCATAGACCCCTCTACCAGTCTTGCGCCCCAGTCTACCGGCCTTCACATATTGCTCTAATAATGGTGCAGGTCGAAACTTTTCTCCTAATGTTTCATGAAGATACTTTAAGTTATGGAGCCGTGTGTCCAATCCAACTAGATCGCCAAGCTCCAGTGGCCCCATTGGATAATTCAATCCTAGTTTTATCGCTTTATCGATATCTTCTGCACTAGCAACACCTTCTTGAAGCATGTAGAAGGCTTCATTTCCAACCATCGCACTAATCCTGCTTGTCACAAAGCCTGGAAATTCATTCACTTCAACGGTTTCCTTATTCATACGTTCTGCAACTTTCCGAATAATTTGCACCGTTTCCCTGCTTGTTTCTAGTCCCTTTACGATTTCAACTAGCTTCATTCGATGAACGGGATTAAAAAAGTGCATAGCTGCCACTTTTTCGGGTCTTTTGGTATAGGAGCCTAATTCTGTTGGGCTGATGGTTGAGGTATTCGAAGCGATTACGATATCGCTTGGTGCATGCTGATCAACGGTTTCTAACACATGCTTTTTTAACGCTCGTTTTTCCGGAACTGCTTCAATGACCAAATCTGTGTCACTTACGGTGTTGACGAGGTCTAATGACGTATGTAGCTTGGAAAATAGTTCGTTTGTTACTGCTTCGGATAGTTTATTTAAGGTGACTGATTTTTCTGCAAGACGGGTTAATTCGTTTAGGGCACTCCTTAATTGTTCCTCGGATATGTCAACTAGTGTCGTGCGTATGCCAGCCAGTGCTGAGACATAGGCTATACCTCTTCCCATCACACCTGCTCCTACGACCGTAATGTTTTCTATCGTCATGTGTAAGCATTCCTTTCTCATAATTATTGCCTAGTGGATATAATAGTGGTCATGCCTTATCTGACCAAATACACAGAAGAAACCAGAGGGAGGATAGGTGACCCTATTCCCTCTAGCTACGTGGCGTAACCTCCTGTAGCAAGGTATTGGCAAATTCCCCCGATGGAAGCCTAGCTTATTCGCTAACGGTAAGAGGAAGCGCCAACAGACATCATGCTTTCTCTATAATAAGTAACATGTAATCGAGCAAAGGCGTATCATTAGCTATTCTTACACACCAAATGGATTTATCGGCTTTGGTCCGTAATAAGATAGGACACTTTTATCCTCCATATATAAATCAAGTGTTTCAACGGTTAATTCTCTTCCAAATCCAGATTGTTTGTACCCGCCAAATGGTGTTCCTGGGAAGGCGGAGAACGGGCTGTTAATCATGACAATCCCCGCTTGAATTTGATGGGCTACCCTAGTTGCTCTCGCTTGATTCGTCGTCCAAACAGCAGAGCCTAGTCCATACTCTGTATCGTTCGCTTGCTTTATTACGTCACGCTCATCAGAGAATCTATCTACCACCACGACAGGGCCAAATATTTCTTCACGAACGACCTTCATATCTGGTGTTACATTCGTAATAATAGTTGGTTCATACCAGTAGCCATTTTCAAAGCCCTCTATCTTCCTCTCTTTTCCACCAGTTACAATGGTTGCCCCCTCTTCACGGGCAGATTGCACATAGGAATCAATCTTTTCCAACTGGCTACGACTTATGATGGAACCGATATGGGTAGCCTTATCAAATGGGTCGCCGAGCTTTAATTTCTCTGTTCTTGTAACGAACTGCTCCATAAATTCATCATAGATGGCTTCATGAACGAATAAGCGTGATCTTGCCTCACAGGACTGACCGGTATTAAAAAAGATTCCAAATAGAGAGCCTGCAACAGCCGCTTCTAAGTCCGCATCTTCAAAAACAATGCTCGGTGATTTCCCACCTAGTTCAAGTGTTAAACGCTTTAACGTACAAGCAGCCTTCTCCATAATGTCACGACCAGTTGGTGTTGAACCGGTGAATGCCACCTTATTGACGTCCTTATGGGTTACTAAATAATCTCCCACAACGTGCCCGGCACCAGGAATGGTATTTACTACTCCTTCTGGTACGCCTGCTTCATGACAAATCTCATTTAATAGAAGGGCCGTTATTGGTGTTAAGCTTGCTGGTTTTACAACAACTGAACAACCAGCAGCAATAGCAGGGGCAATCTTCCACGCAGCCATCATCATCGGATAATTCCAAGGAATAATCTGTGCACAAACGCCAACAGGCTCTTTATGTGTATAATTGAAAAATCCATTCGGCATATTATTTACCGTTCCTCTATGTCCAACAATTGCACCAGCATAAAATTCAAAGTCTTCGATGGCTTGATTAATTTGCACTTGTGCAGCACCAAGCGATTTTCCACTATTTAACACCTCAAGCTCAACAAGCTCCTGGAAGCGACTACGCATTATTTCCGCAATTTTATTTAATACACGGGCACGCTTTCCTACTGGATATTTACGCCATTTTCCATTGTCAAAGGAATTTCTCGCAGCTTGAACCGCTCTTTCTGCATCTTCTATTTGAGCCTTCGCAATCGTCGCAATAACTTCTCCCTTTGCCGGATTAAACGTTTCAAACACTTCCCCTGAAACACTTTCTACTCGCTCACCATTAATAATCATCCCGTAGTGACTACGCTTCATTTCTCCAACCGATGTAATTTTATCGGATACCACTTGTTCCATTATTTCTCCTCCTTATTTCCCAACAAAATTTGGTTTGCGTTTTTCCATGAATGCTTGGAGTCCTTCTTGGTGGTCTTGTGATAATCCTGCGATTCTCTGAGCAAAAGCCTCTTGCTCTAAAAAGGTTTCGTAGCTTGTGTGCATACTATCAAGCATATATCGCTTGATAAGGGAGAATGACGTTGTTGGTAGACTTGCAATATGTGAAGCAAATTCTCCTATTTGTGATACCCACGCTTCTTCGCTAATAACTTTTGTGACTAATCCAATTTCTAGAGCCTCTTCCGCTATGATTGGTTTGCCTAATGTTGCAATCTCTATTGCCTTGGCATAGCCAACCATACGTGGAAGCTGATAAAGAAATCCAGAGTCTGGAACTAATCCAATATTCATAAAGGCACTAACGAATTTCGCTGTGTTCTTCATTACACGGAAGTCACAGGCTAGTGCTAAGCTCATTCCAGCCCCAGCAGCAATTCCATTAATAGCAGCAATAACAGGCTTCGACGTTTCCTTAAGCTGCTTTAACATCGGATGATATCGATTCTTTAAGAATTCAGCATGGTTCGTATGTTCATCGACATCCGCTAAATCCTGTCCTGAGCAAAAGGCTTTCCCATTCCCCGTTATGACAATACATGTCACTGCTTCATCCTTCGTTGCCTGTTTCAATGCTTTTCCTATCTCTACATTCATCTGTTCTGTAAATGCATTATAGGCAGCAGGCCGATTTAATACGATAGTGGCGATATTTTCATTTTTCTCATAAAAAATTGTTTCATAGTACATATCACTACTTCCCCCTAAACGAAGGTGTTCGTTTTTCTGTGAATGCACGCATTCCCTCTTTTTGATCTTCCGAGGAAAAGGCAAGATAAAAATTTTTCCGCTCTAGCATTTTCCCCTCAAGTAGAGATGAGTCAGCTGCTGCATGAACGGCTTCCTTAATTAACCGTAACGATATTGGAGCTTGTTTGGATAGTTGATGGGCTAGCTTCATTGTTTCCTCCTCTACTAGCTCCGGTGCTACAATCCGATTAATAACCCCATAGTGGAGAGCTTCCCTTGCTGTCATTTGTTCTCCTAGCCAAATCCACTCTAACGCCTTTCTAACTCCCATCACTTTTGTAAGAAACTGGGTTCCACCTGCCCCAGGTAAAATACCGAGCTTTACTTCTGGAAAACCAAACTTAGCATCTTCGCTTGCAATAATCAGATCACAGTGAAGTGCTAATTCAAATCCTCCACCAAGTGCAAAACCATTTACTGATGCTAGTAGTGGCTTTTTAATTAGACTAATTCTATCCCACTGTGCAAATGGATTTAAGAGCTCTAATGAGAGTGACGTTTCTTCCATCATCTCCTCAATATCAGCACCAGCTGCAAAGGCCTTTTCATTCCCTTTTAACACAATGACCCGGATGGACCCATTCAGGTCAAAGGCTTCAAGCTGTGTCACAATTTCATCGACCATTTCTCGGTTCAAGGCATTGAGCACTTGTGGGCGATCGAACTGAATGACACCAACACCGTCTTCCGAGTAGACTTTAATGAATCTAGTCATTTACCTCTTCACCAATCATGAGCGTGACAATATCGCCCGCAAATTTCATCACGTCTCTCCCAGATGCCTTCCCTTCATCTGTTCTCATCGCCTGTTGTAAGGATTCATGATCGTCATAGTACATCTCACACAATAGATAGAATTCACTCTCTCCCATTGGTGAACCTACAATTCTAGTAACCTCCATCTTTCGTAATCCTGGAATCTTGCTTGTAATTGGTGCATGGGTGTTAAAATAATGCTCATCAAATTTTTCCTTATCTGCTGGTTGCTTGTATAACGCAATAAGTTTTACCATACTTTCTCCTCCTAATAATTGGTATGAAGTGGCTTTACCACTGGTTTCATTGCTTCAAATGGATTCCTGCAGGCACGGCAATACAAGATACTGCGGCATGCAGTTGGTCCAAAAACATTTTCCATCGACGTGTAATCCGAGTCACAATATGGACAGTTCACCGTCCACTCATCCCCTGGCTGATAATTTTCTGGTGGCGGCGCAATGCCATGCTTCCTTAGCTCCTGTTTCCCTTTTTCGGTTATGTTATCGGTTGACCATTGATGCTCCATCGTAAATTTCACCTGGCAACTGGTAACCCATTCTATTGTTTCAACAGCCTTTTGCACATTTACCTCGATAAAGTCTAACGCCGGGCAGCCTGCAAACGTTGGAACCATTTTGATCTCCACCTGATTTCCGTCGATCGCGACATCATGTACCATACCTAAATCATAGACACTAACAGAAGGGAGCTCCGGGTCATCGACAGTCTTTAAGACAGCATAAATCGCTTCTAAATTCGTCATCTCCTCCAATGTCTCTCCTCCTCTCCTGTAACATGACACATTAAGATGATTCGTTTACCATGCTGCTGTTTTATCACTGTTATATACTTCCGCTAAAGTATCCAGCGCCTGTTCTAAATCAGCAGTATGCTCTCCGTTTCTACCATTCCCATATTTCTGTTGAAGTGGGCTTTGTGGTGTCTCTCGTAACACAGTTTTTACTTCCTCTAGCCATTTAGCCTTTAGTTCCTCTGCACTGATCATAATTAATTGATGCTTCCTCATATCTGCTTCCAATGCGCCAAGTTCTAGTACATCAGCAAATTCATTCCATGCTTCCTCGACGCGATCTTGTATCCGTTTCTTCGACTCTTCGGTAGCGCCTTGAAGCTGTCTCATCCAAATCCTCCAATGAGCCAAGTGATACGGATGCTCCATTAATACCTTTCTAGCAACATGAGCTAACGGTTGATAAGAACTATTTGCAATCGCTTCCAATTTAATCTTTTTAAACGTTTCATAGAAATAATTTCTCACTACTGCTAATGCCCAGTCGTAATATGGTTCTTCTAAATACGTCCCCTCACCATTGCGTTTTTCCAAGTAGCTGCCATTCCGTCGTTCACTTGGCTTTCTGTCATGTGCCAATATATCTGCCTTTCCTACCCCTAACGCCTCTAAAAGGTTGTAGTACATTACCGCATGCCCCATTGTATTTTGGGTAATAGAAGAGTAAGCCACATCCTCTTCAATATGAGGAGCTAACCCTAACCATTCGGAGCCTCTAAATGCTATCAATAAATCGTCATCTGCTAACTGAAATAAGAGCTCCTTTAACGCTTGAAAATACGTAGGGTCTTGCTTTGCTTGATCTGGTGTTTCGATTACCTCGCTCATTTTCTCTTCACCTCTTTCCAAGACATGATTTCTTTTTCATCAAGCATGCCCTGCTCTTTCTCCTTCCACTTTTGTCGTAAATACCCGTATCCTTTAGTTGTCCTGTACGCTTTATTATCCAAGCGCTTAGTCCAGACCTGTCTTTCCTCGCTATTCATCTTTCGAATATCACTTTGCTTTACGACCCATACATCCACTACGTCTTCCCGACGCATAAAATTTTCCTGTGCCATGATCATCGCCATCTCTTGGTTCGGTGCTAGCAAACTAAATTGATGCTGCATTGGCGCTTTGTTACCCCTTCTACTGAACACCTCATAAACCTGATAAAAATCGGATTCCTTCGTCATTTGTCTCTCCCTCCTCTCCTTACACCGTGACTGGGTCCTCAGCAAGCGCTTGGCGTACCCAACGGTTATGGTTATACGCAATCTCTCTTAATCGTAAACGCTCCTTTGATTTCGGCCCTTTATTTCGAATAATTTGTTTGAACTCATCCCAATCAGGCTGCTTGTAAATCCATTTTTCTTCTTTTTCATCATAACGAATCGTATCGTCTGGGACGGTTAGTCCGAGTGAAAATACTCTAGGCAAATATTTTGATAAAAATGCTTGGCGCAATTCTTCATTGGTACTCTTACGAATTTTATATTTAATCATAATGTCTTGCTTCGAGGATCCAGTCGTTTCAGCTGAAGCAGGGCCAAAGAACATGAGTAGTGCCGGCCACCAACGATTCAGTGATTCCTGTAAAATGTCACGTTGGTACGCATTTCCTTCCGCTAATGCCATAATGATGGACTCGCCATGTTGGGCGTGAAAAACTTCCTCCTGGCAAATTCGTTGTAATGCCCGTTGGTATGGACCATAGGACGCATCTAGCATATTGGTTTGTGACATAATGGCCGCGCCATCAACTAGCCAACCAACCATACCGGCATCTGCCCATGTTTTGGTTGGCATATGAAAGACATTATGAAACTTTAAATCTCCATTTAATAAATCCTCTATCAGATTTTCTCTCGTCTTCCCAAAAGGCTTCATCAGGTCTTCTGCGACCCGAAGTAATAATTGACCATGGCCCATTTCATCTTGCACCTTTGCCATTATGCCTAGCTTTCTTCTCAAGGTTGGAGCTTTTGGCACCCATTCTTTTTCAGGAAGTGCTCCCATTATTTCACTTATTCCATGCATGGAAATTAGCTTGATTAGAGCCATACGATAATCGGCAGGCATCCAGTCATCTGCTTCAATTTTTTCGCCAGAATTAATTCGGGCCATAAATGCATCATATTTCTCTGGATCTTGCTCAACATATGCAGTTGTTTTGGAATCCCCGTCCTCCACATAGTTATACATTCTACCACCCCTTCATAACGTTTCTTTAACGCAATAATAACAAAGTGTCATATTTATGACAATATAATAATTTTAAATTTTCACAAATTTAATCGACATTTTATGCTATAATGGGTTCTGCCAATCTAGTATTAAGGCTTCGATATCAAATTTATATAACAGTTAGAAATGTAGCGTTTTATTCCTGTTATTATTTATAAAAATGAGAAAGTAGGGCATTTACTGTTCAGCTCACAGATTTTTTGTTAAAATTTGAACATATAAAAATTACATAACCCGATGGACATAAGAGAGGACGTTTCAGGTGGAAAAGCAATTTAATACGAGGTCCATGATCTTCACGTTATTTGGAGATTATATTAGGCATTATGATAATGTGATATGGATTGGAAGCTTAATTCGATTATTGGAGGAATTTGGTCATAACGAACAATCGGTTCGAGCAGCTATTTCCAGAATGAGTAAACAGGGCTGGGTACAGTCAGAAAAAATTGGCAACAAGAGCTATTATTCCTTGACTGACCGAGGGAAAGCAAGGATGGAAGAAGCATCGAAGCGTATCTATAAAACCGAGCACCCATCTTGGGATGGACAGTGGCGACTTCTTGTATACACCATTCCTGAGAATAAACGCCATTTACGAGATGAATTAAGAAAAGAACTGGTGTGGAGTGGATTTGGTTTATTATCAAATAGCTGCTGGATTACCCCAAATCCATTAGAAGAGCAAGTAAATCTGTTAATGGAGAAATACGATATCCATGAGTATGTTTCGTTCTTTAATGCCTCATATATTGGTATGAATAATGAGGAAGATCTAGTTCAAAAATGCTGGAATCTTGATGATGTGAATAAAAAGTATCAATTATTCATTCAAGAATATAGTCAAAAATACGTTATCGACAAAAATAAAATTGAAAAAGGGGAATTAACGGATGGTAGTTGCTTTGTGAAGTCAGCGCTTTTAGTCCATCAATACCGGAAGTTTTTATTCATTGACCCAAACCTACCGCAGGAGCTTTTACCAACAAGATGGCTTGGTGACTCTGCTGCTTCCTTGTTCACGGACTACTATAATATGTTAATTGAGCCAGCAAGACGATTTTTCAAGAATGTCTACGAACAAGGGGACGTACAAAAAATACAGGCGAATTGGAATAAGTAGTACAACCAGTACGAAATTTCCGTATGAAGTCTTTTTCATTCGAAACTAATTTAGAGAGGCCGTAACATGAGGTAGGGAGCTTGTCATTTGCCGAAGCCCCACTATCCTCATGTTACGGCCTTTTACTTAGTAGATTTTCTAAAAAACTTAGTCAGCTACATGTGTTACATTAGATTTAAACATCAGACTTCATAGTACATGTTTTTACCAAGATTTGTTTACTTATGTTGCTTATAGAGTTCTTCAACAGCATGCTCAATGAATTGAATTACATCAGCATCAATTGGATAATTGCCCATCGGACTATGAGTATTTTTTATTTCATTCCAGGATTTATCTCGCAGCTCCTCATTATCATGGAACATGGTGTTGACCTGATCCATCCATCTTTTGGCTATTGATTGTGCAACCTCTGAGGAAGGGTCCTTATCGAGGTTGGCTTTCACTTCTTTGATGAGTTTAACCCATTCCCTTACCTCTTGATTTTCATCCCCCAAATGTGGTAAGTGATGTAAAAATTGTTGTTCTTCCTGTGTAAAGTAATTGTCTAAATAACGTTTTATGTTAGCTGGATTCTCTTTATACAGGTCGACAAGTTGTTGAACCACGTCCCATTTTAATTCTTCTTCTAATTCCATTGATTGCAAAATAGAACGAATCGCGGATTCCATCTTTTTTAGGTGCTCTTGTTCTTTTTTTATAGACTGAAGTTGATGGTGCAATGTCTCTTCCCAGGTTTGATCCATTGTTCCTAACATCCTCTTAATGGATTCTAGAGGATAACCCAAAAATTTAAGAGCCAGTATTTGCTGTAATTTCATACTCTCATTTTTACCATACAATCGGTTTCCTCCATCTGTTTTTGCAGCAGGCTTTAGTAAACCGATTTCATCATAATATTGCAATGTTCGTACAGAAATATTCCCCATTTGTGCCAACTCCCCAACAGAATACATTGTTCATCACCTCCATAAGGTATCCTTCACGTATTAATTGTAGAATATCTCGTTACGTCATAAACAAGTATATTTTTGAGGAATTAAACCTGGATGAACAACAAAATATATTGGATAATTTATTTTTCTTGAATCAATAAAGAAGATACACAAGTAGCAATCTTCCTCTCATTCTGCACTAGATCCGCCACCACATATGCTAAGGTCCTTCCCATCTTCTCGACTCTAGCGGTTACCTCTATTTCTCCCTTTACGCCTGGTCGATGAAAAGTTGTATCTAGATCAATCGACACAAAGCCCTGATTTTCTGTCAGTTTAGAAGCAACTGCATAGGCCATTAAAATATCGGCTGCCGATGATAAAAAGCCCCCCATGACAACTCCTAAACCATTTATATATTTATCATCTACTGTCCAAATCCCTTTAGCTATGCCATCATTTGCATCGTCCACCTTTATTTGCATCGTTACATCACAAGGTGGCGGGGTTAATCCATCTGATACAACTTTTCGCAAATCGGATATAGAATATTTCAACTTCTCCACTCCTCAAAATTGCATGTTTATTATAATAACACTAAAATTATTAGTCCGTTTAAAATACGTTTATTTTAGTTTAAATATCACCATACCCATTGTCAATATAATCTAAATTAAGTCAACTAAATATGTATTCTAACAATATGAGTTAAACTTGATTATAAAACGATTTCAAGTGTAATTTTTCAATAAAATGTAGGAGAAGAGACCTTTATGTTTAAAATTTCAGAATATTGATTGACTTTTATTTATAATATTCTTATTATTTATATATCAAAATATATTTATTCGTATTTTATCCGTTATATGTATTTTTGTTATTTGATGTGCTGGAAAATAGTAAAAAGGAGACTAACACATGGAAGAGATGGTGGATATAACGATTATCGGTGCTGGACCGATTGGTTTGTTCAGTGCATTTTACGCAGGTATGCGGGAAGCAAGTGTGAAAGTGATTGATAGTATGCCAGAGGTTGGTGGGCAGTTAGCGGCCTTATATCCAGAAAAGTACATTTATGATGTGGCAGGATTTCCGGGAGTTAAGGCAAAGGATCTCGTAAAGGAGCTACATAAGCAGGCACTAACCTTTTCTCCTACCATATGTTTGAATGAGCAAGTACTAGATATTATTCGTCTAGAGAACGGTACATTTGAAATTTATACAACGAAAACCGTTCATTATTCGAAAAGCATTCTCATTTCAGCAGGTGCGGGCGCTTTTGAACCTAGAAAATTAAAACTAGCTAATATAGCTCAATTCGAAGAGCATACCTTACACTACTTTATTAAGGAGTTAGAAAGGTTTCGTAACAAAAGGGTATTAGTATGCGGCGGCGGGGATTCAGCTGTGGACTGGGCGCTTGCACTAGTAGATATTGCAGAGGATGTTACGCTTGTTCATCGGAGAGACGCATTTAGGGCGCATGAGCATAGTCTCACACAGCTCAAACATTCGTCCGTAACTATCCTCACCCCATATGAAGTTACAGACTTAATTGGAAAGGAGCATGACATACATCATGTCACACTCCAGAAGGTGAAAGAACAAGACAGGAAGACGGTCACGGTCGATGAGGTCATCGTCAATTATGGCTTTATCACAAATATTGGTCCGATAAAATCTTGGGGACTAGAAACGACTAAAAATGCTGTTTTCGTGAATGGTAAAATGGAGACTAACATTCCCGGAATCTATGCTTGTGGAGATATTTGCTCGTATGAAGGGAAGCCAAAGCTTATTGCTACTGGATTTGGCGAAGCAACTATCGCAATCAATCACGCAAAAGCCTATTTGGACCCAAAGGCTAAATTGAGTGTTCATAGTACACACCTGTTTTCTTCATCCTAATGAGGAATAGGTAGACATGTTGGGTTATTCCTATTTATCGTTTAAGATAAGCTCGCATTCGATAAGCAAAGCAATTCGCGCGAGGATTTGGGTGTTTCGCGCGACCTTATGTAAAAATCGCGCGACTCTGTGGTGCTCGCGCGATTTTTGATGACTCTCGCGCGTTTTGTGGCGCTTCTCGCGCGTTTTTTGATGACCCTCGCGCGATTTGCGGTGACTCTCGCGCGAATCCAACGTAACTTCGCGCTAAAACCATGTTGAATCTCTCAATCCAACAACTCCACTCTATAAGACTAGGGGATTTACCTCAGACTTTTTCATCTATTAAAAAAGGATGCTTCAGGATTAAGCTTCCTGAAACATCCTAACATTTATTATTTCATACCTCGAGTATCTACTTCATACCATTCTTTAGCCGATGTATTGCAGCGTTCTGCTATTTTTCGAAACTTTGCTTTAGGTATTTTCACTCTAATGTAATTAGCTTCCTCCTCAGAAAGCCTCAATTCACGTACACTTCTACCGTCCTTGAAGGATTCGAGTAAGAATTCATCAAATGCTTCTTTATCTGATAACACGAACTTCCCTCCTTACACTTTGAGAATATAACATTCACATGCGGTAGCTATTCTTATACATTATTCATTATAAAATCCCTATTATGGCTGAACTAAATAGGCAGGTTAGAGACCACTGCTCGCTTTTTTAATTCTTTGCCTGAGCGAATGATGGACTCGTTTACTAACACCTGCATTGCATCTACACAATACGGCTTCCAATGCTCTGAGATTTCAATACAAGAAAGCTCTGTACATCCTAGAATGACACAATCACAGTTCTCATCCTCTATCAGCTTAGCAATAATTTGCTCGAATGCGTGAACATCAACAGGTTGATCTGCTTTGAAATTATATATGGTTTGCATCACTTTTTGTTGGTCATGCACATTTGGGATGGGAGCCTTCATATTATATTTATGACACTCAGCCTGATATATACCTGTATTAATTGTCCCATCCGTTGCTAAAATACCTACCTTAGCTGTACTGCCAAATGTATTTCGAATATGGGTTACCGTTTCTTCGATCATATTAATTATGTTTATCGAAGTCATTTCCTGCATTTCACGGAAGAAATAATGGGACGTATTGCAAGGAATGGCAATGTTATCTATTCCAGCAGCTTCAAAAATCTCAAAATCTTTTTTAACTGCTTGTAAAAACGGTTCTTTATTATCTTCAAGAATTGCTCTTGTCCGATCCGGAATCGTAGCATGGTTAAGTATAACCATATCTATGTGGTCTTGGTCCTTATTGGCTACCGTATTTTCAATAACTCGATCAAAAAATAACGAGGTAGCAGCAGGTCCCATCCCACCTAAAACGCCTAGCTTTTTCTGTTTCAATCAATCCACCTGCTTTATATCATACTATGCATAGACACTATTTGACTTCCGCATTTTCTTTATTTAAGGCTTCTAAGGCGATACCTGCACCATAATCCATACCTTGACATCCAGCAAGTAGTACTAAATCACCTTTATTCGCTTTTGATAATGCTTCATGTATGGCATCTGGTAAATCATTATATAAGTCCACTTTAATATTAGCTTTTTCCATCACATCTAAAAATGCCTTGACTTCATCATCTGTCACTTCGTCTTTTGGCGTTGTATGGGATACACTTCGAGTTGCAATAACTTCCTTAATTCCAAGCTTATCTGCCCATTCTACAATGACTTCCGCATTTTCACGGTTAATGGTTGCCCCGCGTTGTCCACGAATCGCATAGACAAGCTGTAATTGCTCGAAATCCATAAAGTCTAATGTTTGTAAGGTAACATTAATATTTCCTGGGTTTGCAAAATGGTCATCTACTACTTTAATTTCATTTTCATAGATGAACTCAAAACGACGAGGTACTCCAGAAAATTCTTTTAGCGTCTCTTGAATCGTACTTATTCGAACTCCGCTAATAAGTGAAGCAATGATCGCAACCATCGCATTATACACTGAGTGGAGTCCTGGTACAGCTAATTCAACATCGAATTCGCTTGGCTCATATGAAATACCATTTGCTTCAAATGGCTTTAAAATCTCAACGGTAAACTTCCCTCTACCAGTAGTTAAATCCAAGTTTTTGCAATGGACATAGCCATCTTTACTGTCGATTCCAAATGAAATAACCTTTGCTTTTGTTTTATCCACTAACGAAGCAGAATATTGATTATCTAGATTTAAAATCGCAAAGCTATTCTCAGATGCATTTCGAATTAAGCTCGATTTTGCTTCAAAATAGCGTTCGAAGGTGCCATGCATCTCCATATGCTCTTTACTCATATTGTTTAAAGACACAATATCATAGTTGACCCCTTCTACACGGTGTAATTCTAGTGCCGCTGAGGATACCTCCATCGTGACATGGGTCACATCATTTTGAACCATTTCATTTAAATAGCGTTGTAAATCTAGGGACTCAGGGGTTGTCAGTTCAGCAGGGATTGACTCATCACCATTTTTGATAATGACAGTTCCAATTAGACCTGTACGACGTCCTTCGTTTTCTAAAATAGCATTCGTCATGTACGTAGTGGTTGTTTTACCATTTGTTGCTGTAATCCCAATCATGTTCATCTTGGATGATGGATCTTGATAAAAGCATGCCCCTAGTCTCGCTAGTGCAATACGACTATCTTTTACAACATATTGTGGAATATCAATCCCATCTTGGAAGTCCTCTACTACCGCAGCCACAGCGCCACGCTTTACTGCATCTGCCAGGTACTTATGACCATCCGTTTTATAACCTTTTACACAGACAAATAAATCTCCTTCTTGAACCTTTTGGGAATGATAGGAGACATTACGAATTTCTAACGGCTCTACTTCCCTACCATTGGTTACTTCAATAGCTTGTAATAATTGTTTTAATTGCATACAAAATTCCTCCTATCCTTTCCTTTGGCCAAACAATTTACCAATTCTCGTTTTCATAAATACAAAAGCAGGTTTAGGATCGCTCAAGCTCCAGATTGCATATGCCTTTGGTCGAAATAACGATTTTACGACCTCTGAAGATTTTAACTGACCTGTTTTGACATAATCCTTTACTGCTAGCATATCTTCATATCCATACCAGAAAGCACGGTTTGTCGTTTCGGTCACTGCTTTTGGCTCTAATGGATCACCGATCATTTCCCGGTATGTGATGTATGGGAAATTCAAGCCAACTTTATATAATAAATGATTAAAATTGGTAATTCTTGCGTTGATTTCAATTAAATAGAACTCGCCAGTCTCTTCGTCTTTTTTAAATTCAATCTCAGCAAAGCCTTTATATTGAATCCCCTCTAGAAACTTCGAACCAAGCTCAAATAATTCGGGGGTGTATTTTTGGATTGTGTATACCGATGCCCCAAAATTAATAGGGTATTGGCGAAGCTTTTGGCAAGTGGTCCAATGGGTCACCTTAGAATCTTGATTCAAATATGCATCGAATGTGTACATATGGTCGTCAAAGCCCGGAATAATCCGTTGCACGAATACTTCTTGATTGGCGGATTTCGCCTTTTCCAATGCTTCTTCTAGTTCTTCCATGTTATGAACTTTAAAGATTTTCTTTCTAAAGGTAGCAACAAAGCTAGGGGAATCAAACGGTTTTACTAAACAAGGAAACTTTATTTCCTGTTCGACTCGTTCTTTAAAATTCGGTTCATTTACCCTAACTGTCTCTGGTACTCGTACACCATGCTCTGTCGCTAGTGCATGTAATGTATCTTTATTCATTACACGTGTTGCTAAGCCTTGCTCTGTTTGAGGGATTAAGTAATATTCCTTAATCCGATGTAAATGCGCGTCGATAACCTCCAAATATGTATCATGACATGGAATCAACACGGGCTTTTTATCTTGTTTCTTTGCATAATCAATTAATGCTTGAATAAATTCTTCCGTCTCTTCTTTGTAATGTGGTACTATTATTTTTTCTGAGCAATATTTCGAAGCCGCACCATAGCGATCATCTTCTGAATAATCTACGGCAACTGTATGAACGCCTTCTTTACCCAGACTTCTAATCGCACTTAATCCTATATAATAATTATTACCTAAAATCACTGCTTTATGATTCATATCGATTACTCCTATTAGGGTGTTACTATCCTATTCATAATATTGTATTTTTATTAAATATCATAGACTTTTTCATGATTGTTCATTACATTATACACCTCATTATACCTGTGTACAAAGTTAACTTCAATAAGTCTATGTAAGTGAATGAACGATGTTTATCTACAAAGAAAGCAGATAGAAGCTTGGACATAATTGGTAAAGGAAAAAAAACGAATGAATAGCATATCCCTCCCAATCTAGTAGCAGGCCTCACCGCCTTCTACGGGCGATAAGGTAAGCCCTCTCGCTCAAATCTATAGTTCCGGAGCTACTATTTATGCTTCATTCGGCTTACGATCAAATTCATTTCGTATGTCTCTGTGTAAAACCATGATAGTACATTTACGACTCCATAAATAATTGATGCCACATCATAAAGACAAGGATGGTCCATAGTTTTCTTGCGTTATTGTTATACCCTTTGTAATGACTCTTTAAGAGCTTCATGCAATAGGTTTTATCCAGAATGTGATCGGTGTTGCTTTCTTGAATGATTTCGGTTGCCCAATCATACAGTTCATTTCTTAACCAGCTTTTTAATGGTACAGGAAAACCTAGCTTTTTCCGATTGGTAACGTGCTCTGGAATGAAACCGATAGCAGCTTTACGTAATATTGCCTTCGTTTGTTTATTGGTAATTTTATAGGCTACTGGTATTTTGCTTGCAACGTCAAAGACTTCTTTATCTAAAAATGGTGTCCTAAGCTCAATGGAATGTGCTTTCGTCATTCGATCTGCCTTTCTTAATATATCCCCAGGTAGCCAAGTATGCATATCTACATATTGCATTTGATGAGCTGGATGGGCCTCTTTCACCATGGCAAATAAGTCGGCTGTCATATGCTTGTAAGTAATTAATTCATCATACGTTTTCATAAAGCGCCTTTTTTCATCTTCTTCAAAAATCTTAGCATTTCCAATATACCGCTCATGGAGTGGGGTGGTACCACGTTCTAGAAAGCTCCTTCCTATTATCCCCTCAGGAACAATACGAGATAGTGTTCTCAGCCATTTTCGTACCGTATCCGGTAGATATTGAAACACGTTTAACGAATGGAATTCATGATAGATGTTATAGCCTCCAAATAATTCATCAGCACCCTCACCTGATAGCACTATTTTCGTATGGTTACTTGCTTTTTTGGCAGCAAAATATAATGGAACACATGATGGGTCTGCTAACGGTTCTTCTAGCTGGTGAATAATAGTTGGTAGACTAGCTACAAATTCTGCCGGACTAATGAGATACGAGATATTCTCTACACCTAGCTCATCTGCGGTTTGCTGTGCAATGGGAATTTCAGAATATCCTTCTACATCAAATCCAACTGTGAACGTTTTTATACTAGGGTTAAACTGCTTGGCTATCCCAACAAGAAGGCTTGAATCGATACCACCTGATAATAATGCTCCCAAGGACTTTTCTTCTTGTATATGCACCTTTACTGAGTCTACTAAGATCTCTTGTATCCGATTAATAATTTGGTTCTCGTTGCCGTTTACGGGATGGAATGCTGCTTTAAAATAGGCATAGGTTTCTAGAGGTTGATAGGCTTTTTTGATTAAGTAGTGACCTGGTTTTAAGCTAGTAATTTCTTTTTTCAAGGTGAGTGGTGGGGGAATATATTGAAATGAAAAGTAGTGTTGTAATGCTTGGTAATGGAATGTTAGGTCTTTCCCTAGCCTAGTTATAGCTTGTATTTCTGTAGAAAATAGAACCTCCTCTTCTGTTTCCATCATGTAGAGTGGTTTAATTCCAAAGGGGTCTCTTGCAGCATAGAGAATCTTTTCTTGATAATCCCATATTACTATTGCAAATGTGCCCCTTAATAGTTGGAATCTCTTAACACCACATTCTAGAAATAGGTTACTAAGAACTTCTTCTGTTGTATCCAAGTTAAACTTATAGCCTTTCTTCTCTAGCTTTTTACGTAAGTCTCCCTTATTATAAATGGTTCCGTCGAAAACTAGTCCATATCGTTCATTATCGAATATAAAGGGTCGAACATTGCGATAATCGGTCCGTTTCATAACCAGAAAATCAGCTTGCTCCATACTTTCCATTTCATCATGCATTTCCTCATTCTTCAGCACCGTTACATTTTCCTCTTGCGTCGGTTTGCTATCTTGCTTAAATCTTTTAGATGTGAGTAAACCAACAAATCCAGACACACTAATTTCCCCTTTTCATATAGTAGACATATCTTTTGCAATATTATATTCAAACAAAAAAAGACTGACTCAAAATTATGATGAGTCGGTCTTTTATGTCTTCGTCGTTATACAATCTTTTGCTTTTTAATTTGTTTGCTTCGTAATTGTCCACATGCTGCATCTATGTCAGCACCATTTTCCCAGCGAACCCCACTATTAATACCATTTTTCTTCAATACTTCGTGGAATGCTTGGATGACGTGTGTCTCACTTCGTTGATACTGACCATGCTCCTCAACAGAATTGTAAGGGATGAGGTTCACATAGGAAAGATGGCGTTTGCTGCGCAGTAATTTAGCAAGCTGTATCGCTTCTTCCTCGTGATCATTGACATCCTTAAGCATAATGTACTCATACGTTATTCTACGATTAGAATTCTCTAAGTAATAATCTACAGCCTTCATCAGCTTTTCAATAGGAAATGCACGGTTTATCTTCATTATGCTAGTTCTTAGTTCGTTGTTCGGTGCGTGTAAGGAAATAGCTAGGTTTACTTGTAAACCGGTATCAGCAAATTCATAAATTTTGTGCGCTAAGCCACTAGTTGATACAGTAATATGACGCTGACCAATTTTAAGGCCTTTCTCATCATTTACGACTTTAATGAAATCAATTAAGTTCGTAAAGTTATCAAACGGCTCACCAATTCCCATTACGACAATATGGCTAACCCGTTCATCTTTTCCTTGTTCATCCAGATGCTTTTGCACCTTCATAATTTGCTCTACAATTTCGCCACTATCTAAATCTCTGCTCTTTCTAAGTAGACCACTAGCACAGAAGGTACAACCAATATTACACCCGACCTGTGTTGTGACACATACAGAAAGACCATAATTAAAACGCATCAGCACCGTTTCAATTAAGTTTCCATCTGCTAATTTGAACAGAAATTTAACTGTCCCATCTTTAGAGACTTGTTTGATTTCCTCTTCCAATGTTTCAATAACAAAATTCTCTTGTAATAGTTCAATCGTTTCTTTATTTACATTTTTCATTTCTGTAAAATGACGGACCCGTTTCTTATATAACCAATCCCAAACTTGTTCAGCACGGAATCTTTTTTGTCCTTTTTCTATTAACCATTCTGTTAATTGTTCCATTGTTAATCCATAAATGGATCTTAATTTCATAATATATCCTCATCTCCAAATAACTATATCGTACTATAACTAGTAATCGTATTCGCTAAATCACTTTCTAATCATACTTGATATAGTGACCGGAATCAAATTAAATTTCCCTTTTAGTATCTAGCTTTTACAGCCTTTTATATTAAGGTAAGTCCGTTTCTCCCATGAGATAGCGATCACATTCCCGTGCAACCTCTCTTCCTTCATGGATAGCCCATACAATTAGACTCTGACCCCTTCGCATATCCCCTGCAGAAAAAACACCTTCTACATTCGTTTGGTAGTCTCCATACGTTGCTTTCACTGTAGTATTGGAATTACGTTCAAGATTTAATTGATCGAGTAAGCCTTGTTCTGGGCCAGTAAATCCGATAGCAATTAATACTAAATCGGCAGGCCATATTTGCTCGGTTCCTTTTATTTCTTCACGGATTCTTCGCCCGTTTTCTATTTTGTTCCTCACATTAATCGTATGAACTTCTTTAATATGTCCGGTTTCATCTCCTACAAATTTCGTTGTCATGACAGCAAATGCACGTGGGTCCCTTCCCAATTTCCCTGCCGCTTCCTTATGACCATATTCAACCCGATGGATAATAGGGTATTGTGGCCATGGATTGGAAGTAGCATCACGCTCTGTGCCTTTCTTTTCATAAATATCAAATTGGGTTAGTGATTTGCAATTATGACGTACGGCAGTCGCCAAGCAATCCGTCCCCGTATCACCACCACCGATGACAATAACATTCTTATCTTTTGCGGAGATATAGTTATTGTCCTCTAGCCCTGAGTCCAGTAGGCTCTTCGTATTCTGATGGAGAAAGTCCATTGCATAGTGAACTCCCTTTAGATTGCTTCCTTCTACTGGCATAGTTCGATGCACCGTTGCACCAGTAGCTAGGATGATCGCATCATATTCCGACCTGAGCTTTTCTACTGGGATGTCCTTGCCAACTTCTGTATTCGTAATAAAGTGAACCCCTTCTTGTTCTAAAATGTCTACTCTTCTTTTCACCACCTGATAGGAAAGCTTCATCTCTGGAATTCCATAGGTTAATAGCCCACCGATACGATCTTCTCTCTCAAAGACCGTAACCTCATGTCCTGCTTGATTCAATTGTGCTGCCGCAGCTAAGCCCGCTGGACCAGAGCCGACTACTGCTACCCGTCTTCCGGTTCTTTTTTCTGGAGGATTTGCTGTTATCCAGCCCTCCTGAAAACCTTTTTCTACAATTGCACGTTCAATGGATCTGATGGCTACTGGTGGCTCATTAATGCCGAGGACACATGCCCCCTCACACGGAGCAGGGCATGCAATTCCTGTAAATTCCGGGAAATTATTTTTAGCATGAGCACGATGAAGCGCCTCTTGCCATTTTCCTTCATAAACGAGATGATTCCATTCCGGTATTAAATGATTTAAAGGGCACCCTGTTGTAACACCATTAATTTCCATGCCAACATGACAAGTTGGAACACCACACCCCATGCAACGGGCACCTTGTACCTGTATATCCTGGGCTGTAAATGAAGCTGTATAGTCTCTCCAATCCTTAATTCTATCCGTTGGCTCTCTTTCGGGTTGTGTTTGTCGTTCATACTGCATAAAACCGGTATGATTTCCCATAAAATCCCCCTTTTCGATTAAAAGCTAGGAAGCATTTCAGATTTTTTTCGATGATTAGCTATTCGTTGCTTATCCTTATGATGGTCACGTTGCCCATGGACCTCCTGAAAGGCTTGCATTTCTGCTTCATTCTTATTTAGCCCAAGCGCCATTAATGCCTTTATCCGCTCTTGTATTCTGGCATATGCCTTAGGGATAACACGGAGAAATTTCGCAGAATTAGTATCCCAATATGCTAAAATTCGTTCCGCATATACACTATTGGTATAGTGAACATGTTTTTCGATTAAGCTATATAGCTCATCGACCTCGGACAAATCCTCGAGACCTTGAATATGAAGCTTATCTGGATTTACTCTTTCACGGAATCTTCCATCTACATCATAAATATAGGCAACACCACCAGACATCCCAGCAGCAAAGTTCTTTCCTGTTAGGCCTAAAACAACCACTCTTCCTCCGGTCATATATTCACATCCATGGTCACCAACACCTTCTACGACGACATTGGCTCCACTATTGCGTACTGCGAAACGCTCCCCAGCGATCCCCCGTATGAAGGCTTCACCAGAGGTTGCCCCATAAAAAGCAACATTACCGACAATAATATTCTCCTCCGGTTGGAAGGTCACGACAGGGTCTGGATGAACAATAATTTTCCCACCAGAAAGTCCCTTTCCAACAAAGTCATTGGCATCTCCGATTAATCGTAAGGTGATCCCCTTTGGAATAAACGCGCCAAAGCTTTGACCAGCAGAACCACTAAAGTTCAACTTAATCGTGTCCTCTGGCAAGCCAGATTCACCACATCTTTTCGAAATCTCGCTACCTAATAATGTTCCTGTTGCTCGGTGAATGTTCCGAATAGCCGTTGTAAATTCTACTTGTTTTCCTTCTTTAAATGCACGTTTACAATTAGGGATTAGTTCCTGATAATCCAACGTAGAAGTAATCCCGTGGTCCTGCTCGATTTGTTTATAACGTGCTGTCATACCAGAAGCTTGCTTCGGCTGGTAGAGTAGACTTGCCAAGTCAATCGTCTTCGCCTTCCAATGTTCAATCTCGTCGTTAACCTCTAATACATCTGTACAGCCAACCATTTCCTCTATCGTTCTAAACCCTAATGTCGCCATGATCTCACGCGCTTCCATCGCAATAAAACGCATGAAATTAACGACATGCTCCGGCTTTCCGGAAAACTTTCTACGTAGCTCTGGATTTTGTGTGGCGATTCCAACTGGACAGGTGTCTAAATGACAAACTCGCATCATTACGCAACCTAACGCTACTAACGGTGCAGTAGAGAAGCCAAACTCCTCAGCCCCTAACAAAGCAGCAATAACAACATCTCTTCCTGTCATCAGCTTTCCATCTGTTTCCACTGCAACACGGTCACGTAGCCCATTTAACAATAAAGTTTGATGGACTTCTGCTAAGCCTATTTCCCAAGGTAGCCCTGCATGCTTTAAGCTTGTGTATGGTGCAGCACCAGTACCACCATCATAGCCACTTATTAGAATGTGATCTGCACGCCCCTTTGCTACTCCTGCTGCAATGGTCCCAACACCGACAGCAGAAACTAATTTCACGCTAATTCGTGCATTTGGATTCGTATTCTTTAAGTTAAAAATTAATTCTGCTAAGTCTTCAATGGAATAGATATCATGATGTGGTGGTGGTGATATGAGCTCAACACCTGGTGTTGAGTTCCGTACCTCGGCAACCCATGGATATACTTTGTTTCCTGGGAGATGTCCTCCCTCACCCGGCTTTGCACCTTGTGCTACTTTTATCTGAATCTCCTCTGCATGGACTAAATAATTACTTGTAACGCCAAACCTACCAGAGGCAACCTGTTTAATAGCACTTTTACGTAAATCACCATTGGCATCGGCTTGATATCGATCAACAGATTCTCCACCTTCACCAGAGTTACTTCTTCCTCCAAGACGGTTCATAGCAATAGCCAATGACTCATGCGCTTCCTTACTTAAAGCCCCAAAAGACATGGCACCTGTTCGAAAACGGGCACATATTGCATCCACAGATTCCACTTCATCAATCGGAATTGGCTTGCGTTTTTTAAATTGTAATAACCCTCTTAATGATTGTAAGTTCTCCTTTTCATTCGTAATCATGCTAGAGTAGTTTTTAAATAAGTCGTAATCCCCTGAGCGTACGGCATGTTGTAACGTATAGATTGTTTTCGGATTATATTGATGATCCTCGCCGTTCGAACGATATTGATAATCATCACCATCCTCCAAAGCAAGCGTCGTTCCACGTTTCGGCTTATACGCCTTTTCGTGGCGCATGAGAACTTCCTGTTGTATAATTTCTAGTCCAATTCCACCGATACGAGAAGCTGTACCTGTGAAGTATTGTTCTATCACCTGATTGGCGATTCCAACAGCCTCAAATATCTGCGCCCCCAGGTAACTTTGAATCGTAGAAATCCCCATTTTTGATAAAACTTTGACAATCCCATCTGTTACCGCATGAATATATTGATTGATAGCTTCTTCTACGGATTTAGCATTCATTTCATCGTTCTGCAAAAGGGCTTCGATTGTATCAAAGGCGAGATACGGTGTGATCCCCTCTGCCCCATAGCCAATTAAGGCTGCAAAATGATGAACCTCTCTCGGTTCCCCTGACTCTACAATAATGCTGACTTGTGTACGTAATCCTAAGCGAATCAAGTGGTGGTGTAGCCCACTTACTGCAAGTAAAGATGGAATCGCAGCTTTTGACTCAGAAAGCCCACGATCAGATAGGATAATAAACGTTGCCCCTTGTTCGATTGCCTGAACCGCTTGTTCGAGCATAGTATGCAATGCTTGTTCCATTTCATTGTGTATGCCAAATAAGGTAGAAATCGTCTTTGAACGGTAGCCGTGCATTCTATTATGGCGTAGCTTCTCTAGTTGTTGTTTCGTTAGGAGCGGTGTATTTAATCGAATTTTTTTGCAGCTATCTGCATTGGGAGCCACGATATTCCCCACAGGACCAATCGTGGTCGTTGTCATCGTGATCATTTTTTCCCGTATCGCGTCAATTGGAGGATTGGTTACCTGGGCAAATAATTGCTTAAAATAGTCAAATAAAAGCCTCGGCTTCTTCGATAAGACAGCTAATGGAGCATCATATCCCATAGACCCAATTGGATCCTTTCCACCTGATACTAATGGTTTCATCATTTTCTCTAATTCCTCACGGGTATAACCAAAGGCAACTTGATTTTCCAACAATTTCTTGCCTCGATAGGTTGGTTGAGATGTCGCTGTATTGGGAATAGTATCGATATCCTTCAGCTCCATCAACCATTCCTTATACGGCTTTTCCGTAGCAACTTGTAGTTTTATCGTTTCATCTGGTATGATTATTCCCTTTTCTAAATCAACAAGAAGCATCTTTCCAGGCTCTAAACGTTTCTTATACAAAATATCATCAGCGAATATATCGAGGGCACCTACTTCTGAGCCAAGAACAATCATCCCGTCCTTCGTTACATAATAGCGAGCAGGCCGTAATCCATTTCGATCGAGTGTGGCTCCAACCTGAACCCCGTCCGTATATACAATGGCACTCGGTCCATCCCACGGCTCCATAAATGTACTATGAAACTCGTAAAAATCTCTTTTCTCCTCTGCCATATGAGGATTATTTGCCCAAGGCTCAGGAATCATCATCATGGCAGCATGTGCTAATGAATAGCCTGATATGTGTAGGAATTCAAACGTATTATCAAATATCGAAGAATCACTTCCATCTGCATCGATGATCGGTAGTATTTTGTCTAAATCCTCCGCTTCAAAAAAACTAGATGTACATAATCTCTCTCGTGCTTTCATCCAATTGACATTTCCACGTATCGTATTAAATTCACCATTATGGATCGTATACCGATTAGGATGTGCTCGATTCCAACTCGGGAATGTATTGGTGCTGAAACGGGAATGTACTAATGCCAATGCGGATTTAAATTCAGGGTGGTTTAAATCAATGTAGAAGGAGTCTAATTGTTCTGGAATTAACATCCCTTTATATACGATGGTTCTAGATGATAGGCTGCATATGTAGGTGTCGTAATAAGCGGGATTTTGATTCATGACATACTCAATGCGTTTTCGGATTATATATAGCTTTCGTTCAAAGCTTTTACTATCCGTAATATCTGGAGATTTTTGGATAAAACCTTGTCTAATTGTTGGTTTTGTTTTAGCGGCAAGCGACCCAATAAAGGAATCATTCAGTGGAACTGGTCTCCACCCAAGGAAGGTCTGTCCTTCTTCTTCTACGATCGACTCAATAATTCGCTTACATTCTACCCTAGTTTCTAATTCATTAGGCAGAAATATCATTGCAATGGCATATTCCCCTGCTCGGGGTAATCGTACACCTTCTTTTGCACATTGCTTCTGAAAGAACCGATCTGGTATTTGCGTTAAAATCCCAGCACCGTCACCAGTGCTTGTATCAGCAGATTGTCCTCCCCTATGCTCCATATTACAAAGCATATTAATCGCGTTTTGGACAATACTATGTGTTCGATTTCCATTTATATTCGCAATCATACCTATTCCACATGCTTCATGTTCAAAAGCTGGGTTATATAAACCCTGTACTTTAGGGTAGTTACGTATCGTCATAACCTTGCTCCTTTCTGGATAACCTTTTTTCACAATCAAACAGTAATTCATATTATAGCACAATTCCAGTCAATACACAATATTCAGAAAGTTATATTTATGCAATCCTTTTTATATCAATAGTTGTAAACGCTAACATAGTAACGCGTTAGTTTTCAAGCGTTAAATTGGACTATAGCCTTTAATATATTTATTATTGCATACGAAGAGCGCATAAAAGGAGTGAATGAATTTGATATCAAATCATGCAAAAACTTTTCATCATATACCACTTTCTGTTTTAGATCTTGCACCCATTACAGAAGGAAGTAATGCGAGTGAGTCCTTTAAAAATAGTGTAGAATTAGCACAGCATGTGGAAAAATGGGGGTTTAATCGCTATTGGCTAGCCGAACATCATAATATGCCTGGTATTGCTAGCTCTGCTACTTCTGTTGTCATTGGCCATATTGCCGGGGCAACTAAGCACATTCGTGTCGGAGCAGGGGGAGTCATGCTTCCAAATCATGCGACACTAGTAATTGCTGAACAATTTGGGACATTGGAAGCCTTATACCCTGGGAGAATTGATCTCGGCTTAGGAAGAGCACCTGGTAGTGACCAAGCAACTGCTTATGCATTACGGAGAACCTTAAACGCGAGTGTAGAGGATTTTCCAATGCAGGTTAATGAATTGCAGGATTATTTCTCTGATGAGCCAGTTTCACGAGTAAAAGCCATACCTGGCCAAGGTGCGAACGTTCCGCTTTGGTTACTTGGGTCTAGTGGCTTTAGTGCACAGCTAGCAGCACATAAAGGATTACCGTTCTCCTTTGCTAGTCATTTTGCACCTGCATATTTATTCCAAGCACTAAAGTTGTATCGTGATAACTTCCAGCCATCTAACGTACTGGAAAAGCCATATGTTATGCTAGGTATAAATGTAATAGCTGCAGATACAGACGAAAAAGCTCAGTTTATTGCCACATCTCAACAGCAACAATTCTTAAACCTACGTCGTGGTAATCCTGGAAAACTGCAGCCACCAGTGAAGAATCTGGAAGAGCTGTATTCACCGGGAGAAATTGCAGCAGTTTCGGAAACACTCGATCCAAAAACAACCATTGTCGGAAGCCCTGACACCGTACGAAAAGGATTAGAGAGCTTTATCGAAGAAACACAAGCTGATGAATTAATCATCGGATCGCAAATTTTCCATCTTGAGGACCGTTTACGCTCCTTTGAGATTGTCGGGAATTTGATGAAGTAAATGAGGGCAGTGAGAAAAGAAGAAAGGTAACGGATTAAGCTTCACCGTTACCTTTTTCTTTTCTCATTTAGGGCACTGAGGGGCCTCCTCTGTTACCTTTTTTGCTTTTCCTCCTCATTTGGGGCACTGAGGCGGATCCTCTGTTACCTTTTTTTGCTTTTTCTCTTCATTTAGGTCACTGAGGCAGCTTCTCTGTTACCTTTTTTTGCTTTTCCTCTTCATTTAGGTCACTGAGGCGCTCTCTCTGTTACCTTTTTCGCTTTCTTTTCTGATTTAGGGCACTGAGATGACTCCTCTGTTACCTTTTTTGCTTTTCTTCCTCATTTGGGTCACTGAGGCGGATCCTCTGTTACCTTTTTCTGCTTTTCCTCTTCATTTGGGTCACTGAGATAACTCCTCTGTTACCTTTTTCGGCTTTTCCTCTTCATTTGGGTCACTGAGGCAGCTTCTCTGTTACCTTTTTCGGCTTTTCTTCCTCATTTGGGGCACTGAGGCGGATCCTCTGTTACCTTTTTCTGCTTTTCCTCTTCATTTGGGTCACTGAGATAACTCCTCTGTTACCTTTTTCGGCTTTTCCTCTTCATTTTGGTCACTGAGATAACTCCTCTGTTACCTTTTTCGGCTTTTCTTCCTCATTTGGGTCACTGAGGCGGATCCTCTGTTACCTTTTTCGGCTTTCCTTCCTCATTTAGGGCACTGAGGCGCTCTCTCTATTGAATTCATCTTGTCGGATAGCTTCGCGTTCCAGTATTCTATTCCTTAATCTCTAAACCTAATAGTCTCACAAAGCCAAGAGCTTGTTCGGTGGAGACTTTACAGCCTTGCATACTTTCTAATGAGACTTGTAATCTTTCAAATTTACAAGTGGATAGGTCGACACCTTTTAGCCTAGTATTGGAAAAATTCGCATCTTCCATATCGGAATACTGTAAGTCGACCTTTTCAAATTTACATTCGTAAAAATCGCTATTTTTCATTGTACAATCGAGAAAACGTACTTGTTTTAATTTAGCGTATCCATATGCACTAAAATTTATCTGGCAGCTTTCAAAAACAACATTCCCTAGGCTTGATTCCGCCAATCCAATCCCAATTAATTTGGACTGCTTGAACTCAACCCGATGGATACTGGATTTCGTAAAATCAACATTGGAAAGATCACATTGAATAAAGAGACAATCGGTTAATTCAATATGGGAAAAATCCCCTTCCAAGGTAACATGATCAAATACAACTTGATCAAAACGCGCCCTATCGATATCCTCACTCGAAATCAAGCAATCTTTGAACATGCAATTATCATAATATCCATCTTCCGAAGGCTGAAAAGCTGTGATTGGTAAATCTGCTGGTAATTTTGGCCGATTAATTTTCATTTCTTGCCCCATCATATCCTCCTTTATTACGAAACTATCATTAGTAAAATTCGTTTTTTTACACAATCGAGAAAGACTTTATACTTTCCTATCTTCTCAAAAAAATCTCCCTCTTATGTGATCACATAGAGGGACTTTTAGTTAGTTTTTCTTGTTTAGAAGTTCTTTAATCTCCGCTAGCTCTTTCTGTACTTCAGCAAGCTTAATATCAGTTGGAGAAGGGCTTTCTTCACGATTTGCCTCTTCGACATTATTGACAATAACACCAATAAATAAATTTACAATAACAAACGAGCCAATCATAATGAATGTAACAAAATACCACCATGAGGAAGGATCCTCCGCTAGTATTGGCCTCATGACACCACTTGCCCAGGATTCCAGTGTAATGACCTGGAAAAGGGAGAGCAGAGAGTCATGCAACGTTCCAAAATACTCAGGTGCAATTTCGTTGAATAACATCGTACCAATAACGCCATAAATATAAAAGAATATACTTAATAACAATACAATCGTACCCATAGAAGGGATGGTTAAAATTAATGCATTAACCATTTTTCGGAGCGAAGGTATAACAGACACTGCACGAAGCACCCTTAGTACTCGGATAATACGAAGTACTGTTACATAATGACTACCAACTAGGACATGACCTAATGTCACAATAACAAAATCAAATATGTTCCATGGATCCTTTAAAAATCCCTTTATCGATTTCCTTCCGATTAGACGGATAATAATTTCGATTGTAAATATCCATAATAACAGCTTGTCACCTAAATAGATCCAATCGTGGTATTTGCTCGCTATACCTGCGTAAGTCTCTAACCCTACTAATATAGCATTTATCATAATTAATACAATTATCGTATTCGTGAAAACAGGATGTTCTGAAATTCTAGCACATGCTTTTCTTAATGGATTCATTTGTAGACGCTCCTCCTCTCATAACATTTTACGGAACACAGGCAATTCTGTCATCTATTAATTGTTAGGAATCATTATTTATGAATCAATTGCTGGTAGAAAATAAAAAAGCCAACACATTCGCTCATAGCTAATGTATTAGCTTTTTCTACTACTAGCGAGAAAGAATTTATTTTCCTATCTACAAAAAAGATGGTATAAAGCTATTAAGCTCTATACCACCTTTCTCAAACTTTTCAGCTGCCTGCTACCTTTTGAGCAATTTCTAGTGTTCGTTTCACTTGATGTTTGACTGCACCTTGAACATCTTCCACCATTTTTCCATCTTGACCCTGAGATACACTGGTTCCATACGGATTGCCACCTGCTTGAAATAGTACCTGGTCGGTATATCCAGGAGGTACGATGATTGCACCCCAATGCATCATCGATGTATATAGTGCCAGGATGGTTGCTTCATGACCGCCGTGAGGGTTTTGTGCTGATGTCATTGCACTAACTACTTTATTTACCGTTTTCCCAGACGCCCAAAGACCACCTTGTGTATCAATGAATTGCTTCATTTGAGACGGAACATTACCAAAGCGAGTTGGCGCGCTAAAGATAATCGCATCGGCCCATTCAATGTCATCACTAGTTGCTTCTGGTACATCCTTTGTTGCTTCGTAATGTTCCTTCCATGCAGGGTTAGATGCAATAGCTGCTTCTGGTGCAAGCTCTGGTACTTTTACCACTTTCACCTCAGCACCTGCTTCTTTTCCCGCTTCTTCTGCCCATTTTGCAAGCTGATAGTTAATGCCTGTAGAACTATAATAAATTACCGCTAGTTTTACCATATTCATTCTCCTTTTCATCATCGTTACGCTTGTATTATTTACCAATTCGATTCATTTAATCATGACTAGCATGATTTTGTTGATAATCTATTTCGCCTAGTAGCGTCTTTCCTACATTTAACCTACCACTAAGCCATTTCGCTAAAGAGAATCTAGTTGGTTTAGCATTTCCGCCTATTCCAACTATAACCTCTAATTTTTCAGGCATGTAAACTACGGTGTGTAACGTACCAAAGAAATGATGATAATCTTTGTAAAAGAGTGGTGAATCTTCGTTGTTAAACCTTCGAAACGCTTCTTCTGGTGATAGGGGCTCAGCTTTAAATCCTTGGAGGATATGCTGACGGTGTAAGGAGGATGCAATATAGGACCTGTTTTTGCCGGTTAATTGTTCTGTATTGAAGTGGTTCGTACACATTAAATCGGATGGATATTGTACCAATTGTTCATTTGGCGTAGCCTCTATTAGACAATTCTTTCCAGAACGATCAGTCAATGAATAGTTATAACAATAGCCATGTGGAAGCTTCGTTATAAAGTCTGCTGCTTCTATCACGTTTTTACAATGCTCTAAAACTAGTCGGACAATGGTTGTCGCGATAAAACCAATACCGGTATGGCGTTCGTTTACTAAGTGTAATCCAACAACTAGCCCATGCTCATTCATTCCATCTACTCTACCGACCATTTGTTGGCTAAACCCGATACTTGCATAGCCCTTTTCTGGCTTATGGAAAACCAAACGGCCGTCATATAGTTCTGGGGTAAAATCATAATTGCGAACATAGTAGCTTCCCTGTGAGAAGGCTGTACATCCCATGGAGGGTAATGATAGATTGTATCCACTGTACATTCGTAATATCGTATAAAAATCCAGCTCTAACCCAGCTGCTAGGCCCTGCAACTCTTCTAAAAAACTTGAAAAATCCCGCTTTAATAAAGTATAGATTTCTTCTGCGTCTGTCTTAGAAGAAGTAGCCTGAAGCTCATCAAACCGATGACCGAATTCTATATGCTCTGCCTGTAAACGGCCAATTTCATAATTGGTCCCCTCTAATTCCACTACATGTACAAATAGTTTCTTTCTCATTTATTCTCCCCCTAATTTCATTACTGGTATCATCATCGTGACTTGCTTTAAGTTATCTCCGTGATACTTTTCCATCAAGGAGCCAGTAGAAATATAGCCATTGTCACTAACATATTTCATAAGACTACGATAAACACTACCAATGTTGGAAAAGTCTCCTTGAAAGGTTGTCGCTACACATAGAGCTTCATTGATCATTTCTTCTTTTTCAAATAAGGTACTGCTCGAAATGTCACTGGAATTATCGATTCCAAAGCCTATCCATGCTTTTACCGTTTCCGTTCCAGACGCATATTGTAAGTAAGAATTTCGAACCGCCACATTATACTTATTTAGCTCTTCTATTCCCCTTAATAACGCTGCTCCGAATTCCCCCTGATGACCTTCAGCCAAAAACCAGACCACTCTCTCCCGTTTTCGTTCATATAAAAAGAATTCCTTTATGGAACTGTTACTCTCTAAGAACTTAATTTGCACATCCAGTAATGCTTTTTGCTGGTTTAATAGACGAATCCATGATTGTTTCATTTGCTCCTGAGCAGGCTCAGTGGCTAAGAGATATGTTTGAATGTCACTTATCGGCACATTTGCTAAGCGCAAACTTACAATTAATCTAGCAAGGTCTATTTGTTCTTCTTGATATACCCGATAACCGTTCCCTTCCTTTCTATTGGGCATCAGTAAGCCCTTTTCTTCATAGAAACGTAGCGTGCTTTTCGGTATTCCACTTCTTTTGGAAAATTCTTGTATAGATAGCATCTCATTCCCTCCTACATTTAAGATAAACCTTAAAGTAACTTGAAGGTCAAGTGGAAGGTGAGTAAAAACAGCATGGGCTTATCCACGTTAAAAAACCCGAATGACTCTACAATATCACACTAACATATCCTTAACTTTTCATGAGAGGATATGTCAGTATAACGTTGTGCTTCATTCGGGTCTCTATCTTATCGTTATGTCTGCACTACTTCCATAGATTAGACTAGTGAATTTAGCTCTACGGCTAATTTCGCACCTAATACTGCATTATTTTTAACAAGTGCAATATTAGAATCTAAACTCTTTCCGCCAGTAATTTCTTTAATCTTTCCAAGTAGGAATGGAGTTGTGTCCTTTCCAGTTATCCCTTTTTCATCTGCTTCCTTTACGGCTGAAGCAATGGCATGATTAATTACTTCTTCAGGCATTGCATGCTCTTCCGGGATTGGGTTAGCAATAACTGCTCCACCTTGAAGCTTTAAATCCCATTTTGATTTTAATGTCTTCGCAATGACATCTACGTTCTCCGCTGAGAAGTTTACCGGATATTCGCTTGTTCTCGTATAAAATGCTGGTAAAACTTCTGTCTGGTAACCGATTACTGGAACCCCTTTTGTTTCTAGGTATTCCATTGTTAGTCCTAAATCGAGAATGGATTTAGCTCCAGCACATACTACTGCTACATTCGTTTGTGCAAGCTCTTCTAAATCTGCCGAAATATCCATGGTTGTTTCTGCACCTCGGTGTACACCACCAATACCTCCCGTAACAAATATGTTAATATCAGCAAGCTCTGCACAAATCATTGTAGCAGCTACTGTAGTTGCTCCTAATTGCTTCGTAGCTAAAATGTATGGAAGGTCACGACGGGAAACCTTCGCAACACCTTGACTATTGCCAAATTGCTCTAATTCCTCATCTGTTAAGCCTACTTTAATTTTCCCATCAATCAATGCTATCGTAGCAGGTACAGCACCATTATCACGAATGATTTGTTCCACTTCGCGAGCTGTTTGCACGTTTTGTGGATATGGCATCCCATGAGAGATGATAGTCGATTCCAATGCAACTACTGGTTTTCCTTGTTCCTTTGCTTGTTTTACTTCTGCTGATAGTTCTACATAATGTCTCATTCTACTTCCTCCATATCTAATTTAAGTTGTTGAGGTGTCAAATCTTGTCTTACGGTATAATTCGTTTGGATTGTTTTAGAAGAATTAACGGCAGCTGCCTTCGCGATAGTAGGAAGACTTTCCCCTTCCAGCCATGCATAGATTACCCCTGCAGAAAAGGCATCTCCTGCCCCTGTAACATCATGGACATTCGTCACTTCTAATGCTGGCATATGATGAATTCCTTCTTCTAGATTTCCGATTAGTGCTCCTTCTTTTCCATTGGTTACTACAATATTTTCAATTCCTAATTGCAACCATTTATGAGCTGCTTCTTGCCAGTCTGCCTTCGTCTTAATAGCGATATCGAAAAAGGCCTCGGTCTCATCACAGTTCGTAATTAACCAGGTTAGTCCTTGTAAGTCCTTCGGTAGTCTGTCCATCTTCGGGGCAGATACCGCAATAAATACTAGTGGAATATTTCTACTTAAGGCAAACTGTTTGATAGAAGCTAACGTATCCATAGGCAAGTTCAAATCGGCTACGAAACATCTTGCCAGGGAGAACTTAGAAAGCTTTGGTTGTAGTACTTCTGGTGTAATGGAATCATAAATATCCATATCCGCTAAAGCCAATACTAACTCACCCGATTGATCAATCACAGCTGAATAAGACCCTGTCGCTTCTTTTACTAATGGAATGGTATGGGTTAGGCTCATATAGCTAGAGGAAGCCTCTTCAATAAAATGCCATTCCGCGTCAATACCGCTGGCCGTGAGTAGCGATACATTTTTCCCTAACCGTCCTAGATTCTCTGCGACATTTCTAGCCACTCCACCTGCACTTTGTACAGACCTGATTGGATTCGAAGTCCCATACTGAAGCTTACCCTTTATGTAAAACTTCCGGTCAACATTCGCGCCACCTATGCAGACAATTTGCTTATCGTCCCCTACAATATAGGCTTTGCCGTGAATATAACCTTTTTTCACTAGACCTGAAATAAGGTTCGCAACGGAAGGTCTGGATAGATTCATCTCCTCTGCCAGTTCCTGCTGTGAAATAAAAGGGTTTTTCTTAATTAAATTAAAGAGTTTTTGTTCATTTTCATTAAGTGAGAAATTCATATCATGCCACCTAACCAAACTTATGTTTATATTATAAACTTATGTTTATTATGTTAGTATGTTTATTGGATAAAGTCAATTGTTTATGGAAGAAAAACTGATAGGTATTAAAATGGCTTTCGATTCTCTTTTCGATGCAGAAGCTGTAAATAGAGTAGGCGCATGAATCACTCATGCGCCTCTCGCAGTTCCGTACGTGCGGGTCATCGCATACGGCTCCTCCATGATTATTCCCTTTGGGAATGATGTTCATTGTAAATATCAACCAGAGAAACAAGACCAATTTCCACAAACTTTTTGTTTGGAATTGCTGTGTGTACTGGGGTTGATAAGGAACTTCTCCAATTGTACATTCGCAATTGTGGTAGTTCGCCTTTCCAGTTTCTTCTCCTCAGCTCTCTGTGGAGTTTCCTAATCTTTCTCCAACTTCTAAGTTGAACCATCCTTAGCCTTCTTCGAATCCATGAATCCAGTTCTTGGAATAAGGATTTGACATGTCCATGCCCAAAATAGTTTCCCCAACCTCGGAGATAGGTGTTCAGCCTTTTCCTAACTAAATCTTCAAGATTGACCGTTTGATTCTTCCTAGTAATTTCCTTTACCTTCGTTTTGAATTTCTTTAACGATTTAGATGATGGTTTCATCCATCTTCCTCTAGTGAATTCGTGTCCTAGAAATACAAATGGCTCTTCCAGATTGTTGACTATCTTCGTCTTTTCAGGGTGTACTATTAGACCTAATTCTGTCTCCAAGAATCGGATTACTGATTTTAATACTCTTTCAGCGCCTTTTCTTGATTTACAACATATTACGAAGTCATCGGCATATCTTGTAATTCGATGTCCTCTTTTTGTCATGACTTCATCAAGAGAATGAAGGTAGATATTGGCGAGAAGAGGGCTAATAACCCCACCTTGCGGGGTGCCCTTCTCATTCAAGTAAAAGCTTCCATCTTCCATAATTCCAGCTTCGAGGAAACTTTGGATTAAATTTAGAACACTGCCATCCACAATTTCTTCCCTTACCGCCTCTATCAGCCTATCTTGCGGTATGGTATCAAAGTATGATTTCAAATCAGCATCAATTACATATATGTAACCGTCGGTTAAGTCTTTCTGGATTTTTTCCAGTGCCATATGGGCACTACGTTTAGGTCTAAATCCAAAACTGCAATCCAAGAACTTTGCCTCGAAAATTGGTTCTATCACACGTCGCACAGATGCTTGGACAACTCGGTCTCGTACTGTTGGAATTCCTAAAGGTCTTTGAGAACCATCTGCCTTTGGAATGTAGACTCGTTTTACAGGCCTTGGTTTGTATGTCCTACTTAATAATTCCTGTTGAAGGATTTGTACATTATCCTCCACACCATATTCGAAGGCTCTAATATCCACGCCATCTATTCCCGCAGAACCTCGATTCCGTTTTACCTCCAGGAATGCTTCCTCCATATTAGGATATGCCCATATTTTATCCATAAGGCTATACCATTTCCTCTGGTGATTCCTAAATCCCTCACGAAAGTTACCTTTTCCTTCTTGCTCGTTCATGATTCGTATTCCTTCCCTTTGGTATCCACGATTTTCTAGTCATTTAAGACAATGTTCGTTTCACCCATAAGTTACTCCGCCCCAGACGGTCTACCCTTCTGTTCGACCTCAGTTCTTCGGCTACCTACCTCACTGACTTCTGTCTGGCTCATGACAGCTTCCTAAGTTGGTTGACTTTTCTTCCATGGGCAGACGGGCTTCGCACCAATTCTCCACCTTTTGGGTGAAAGATTGCTTCTGTAACTCTGTACAGAATCTCTCGCCTTTGCGACCTTTCTGGCGAGATTAATCACTACTATCCCCTGCTCTGACTTCTTACCACCCATAATCCCAGCTTGTCCCTCACGGACTTGTCTGGGGGTTACCACCAAGTGGAGACGATAAGACCTCCTTGGGTCACGTCACCGAACTTTCCTCTGAACCCAGTCCTCATAACTTATAGAATCCTGTTGTGGGATTGGACACTCCCTTCTTTTGCAGGGTTATCCGATTCTATCAGCCAACATGGTTATTGTCGCCTGTTCCAGAGTTTGCCTTCAAGCCCTCCGCACATTCCCTCACGAGCATGCACTGCCTGTCAGCTATACACTTCCGCCACTACGGCGTGTTTGGGACTTTCACCCTTAAGTTCGGAGCGCTGCCAAGCGCACAAAAGACCTCGCTTCCTACCGAAGCGAGGTCTAACAAACAAGCATGGCGATTATTTAAACCAACCCTTTTCCTTAAAACGAGAGATAGCTTCGATCCGATTGCTAGCCTCCAATTTGTCTAGGATTACCGATACATAATTCCGCACTGTTCCTTTGGTAAGGAAGAGCTGGTTTGCTATTTCTTCTGTGTTCTTTCCTTCCGCAATCAAATGAATAACCTGCTCTTCCCGGTCGGAAAGTGGGTTTTGCTCTTTATTGAATGCTATATCGATTAATTCAGGTGCATAGATTTTTCTTCCTTCCATAATGATGCGGATTGAATTTGCCAATTCTTCACTTGGACTGTCTTTTAATAAATATCCACTTACATTGGCATCCCTTGCACGTTCAAAATAACCTGCTCTAGCAAATGTTGTTAATATAATGATTTTACATGCCTCATTTTTTAATTCTTCGGCTACATCTAAGCCACTCTTTAAAGGCATTTCAATGTCCATTATACAAATATCCGGTTGATGGAGCTTAACCATTTCTAAGGCTTCGACGCCATCTTGGGCTTTTCCGACAACCTCCATATCATCCTCTAAATCTAGCAATGAACCAAGTGCCCCGAGTAGCATCCGTTGGTCCTCTGCAATCACAATTCGAATCATGACAACCTCTCCTCTGGTAATGGTTGAACAACATTTGGAACGCTTATCGAAAGCAGGGTACCATTCCCACTTTCCATATGTAAAATTCCGTTAACAAAGTCTAAACGTTCTCTCATACCACGTAGCCCATTACCTTTTTTATCTGTAATCTCTCCGATCCCGACACCATCATCTTGTACTTGGATACAAATCTCACTCGGTGTTTGTTGAATGGCAATTCGACAGGATGTAGCCTTGCTATGCTTTATGATATTGGTTACAGCTTCCTTTAGGCACATACTGAGTACTCCTTCTACAAATAATGGCGTATGCACAAGCTTCGGGTCACCTTCTAACACGTATTCCATTTCCGCAGCCTCCAGCACCTGTTGAACATGAATTACTTCATCCTCTAATCTTGTCGTACGCATATCGGAAACCATTTCCCGTACTTCCTTTAATGCTGTTCTTGCTGTTTGATGAATATCAAGAATCTCTTTTTGGACCCTTTCTGGATGCTTTTGAAGTAATCTTGCAGCTAAATCACTTTTCAATCCAATTAAAGATAGCTTTTGTCCCAATGTATCATGCAAATCCCGAGCGATGCGTTGCCTTTCTTCTAAAATCATTAATTGGGAGATTCGATTATTGGCATCCTCTAATTGGTCCTCCAGTTTTTCTCGATTTATACGGTAGAATATATTAACAGGAATTAGTATTACCCCAATAACACTAATTACGATGAATGGTAATTGAGAAAAGAAGATTTGGCTTTGCGTAAAGAAACCAAGAGTAGTTGCAGAAATAGTGGTAACTAAATTAACGACATATAATGTAATAAATCCTGCCTTACTTTGGATATTTCCCATATAGAAGGCAAGAAAAAGAGAAAAATATACAAATCCAAAGTAAATCGTCATTCCAATGCTAATTGCTATTTCTATTCCAACAGACAAATAAACCGTCCAGCCTTTTTTGATAAACGATAATCGATATGCGGTAAAAAACAATACAACCATCAAAATGCCAACTAATATTTCGATTGGCGTAAAGTAACGAATAATGAAATAGAAGGGTAAAATACAAAATACAATCCACAAATAAATGCTAAGTCCTGTATTCTTGTAGATAATTTGATACCATTTTTGCATTTGATACCCTCCTAAGTTCTATTTCTCCTGAGTATAGCAGATAACCAGTCATACAAAAACCCTTTCATCGATAATAAAAGGGCTTTTGGATTCACTATTTATCTTCTATACTAGCTCTTCTCGTCGATAACTGCAGGTCGTTCTTTTGCGCTTTCACTTGATCCTTTATTTCCTTAAAACTGACAAAGGTTTTACTAGCTTCATCATACAATCGGAAATGAATCGATTTTAAGCTTGTTGCTAAAGTGATTGTTGTCGCCTTTTGCAATGGTGGTGTGGATTCATGTGCCTTTTCTAGGTTATAATTTGGCACTCTTGGGCTTAAGTGGTGTACATGATGATACCCAATACTACCTGTTAACCATTCGATAATCTTAGGAAGCTTGTAATAAGAGCTCCCATCAACAGCAGCCTTCACATAATCCCATTCCTCTTCATTCTCAAAGTAGGAATCCTCGAACTGATGTTGAACATAAAACAACCAAATGCCTGCCGCACCTGCAATAAATAAAATAGGGACTTGAATAATTAAAAATGCCTGCCAGCCTATCGCCCAAATCAAAAGGGCATAAATAGCTGCAATGAATAAATTGATTAAATACGTATTGAACCGCTCTTTTCGCTTTGCCCCTTTACGATTAAATCGATTCGAGATTAAAAATAAATAAAGAGGACCTAGCCCGAACATGACGATTGGATTTCGGTAAAGACGATAAACTATCCTTTTCCATGTAGAGGCTTCTACATACTCATCAACCGTCATTACCCAGACATCACCGATTCCGCGTTTGTCTAAATTGCTGCTTGTTGCATGATGGATAGAATGACTCCATTTCCACTTTTCAAATGCAAAATGGGTGATAATTCCCGTAATCGTACCAACAATTCGATTGGCCTTTTTATTTTTGAAAAAGGACATATGGGTACAGTCATGGAAAATAATAAACGTTCGCACAACAAAACCTGCAGCGATAATGGATAGAGCTATCGTTAACCAAATCGATATGGAAAGGCTTTGATAGGCGAGAAACCAAAGGAGAATAAACGGAATGATTGTATTCAAGATCTGAATGATACTGGCTTTAGTATTAGACTTGGCATATGGTGTTACACTTTTTCTTAATTGTGACTGCTTTTCTTTACTCATCGTGTTCCCCCTATTTGATTCATAGATTATCTTTAATCTTAATCGGAAAGGTTGTCCATTTTAAGTCACATTCGTCAGTTTTTTTATATGACAAATGTCATATTGGGAATCGCGATGTTTTTTTGTAAAACGCTCAGAGTATTGGTCTACATGATAAAAGGTGATGATTTTCATCACCACCATAAAAAAATTCTCTATTATTTTTCATCCACATTAGATAGGTGTAACGGTGGAGGGACAAGCCATCCTTTATCTTTATTCAAACGAAGAATCTTTGTACCTAAAGCTGCCTTTTGATTATGAATTGTACCAAAAAGTGTTGCTATATCCTCACGAACTGATTGTCCAATCATTTCACTAGCCGCTATTAACCCTGCAGCAACATCAGCTGACATTTTAGCAGCAATTTCGTTATCCATAAAACGTGCACCAGTTGGAATGGACTCCAAGTCCGCTTTTGGACGTTCAGGTGGGGTAGGCGGTAAACCAATTCCATTATTTTTTAGCAGCATTTCAATATCGGACACTTCCTGTTTTCCGAGATCAATGGCTTCTTGTATTAATTTCTTTAAATCTTCGTCCCCTGCGTGATTTAGCAAGGTTTGGTACGCTGCAATCATAGCTTTTCCAGCAGCAACAGCTGTCCAAGCTCCAAATACCTCACCATAATGCATCGGTTCATCTTGTGGATTTCCACTTAGGATTCCCATTGCCATCCTCCTTATAAAGTTCATTCATTGTGCCACCTTTCTAATTCGCACATCCTTAGAATGTCTATTTCAAGGAAAATAAAACATAATCTATCTATTTTCTTTACACGGTGTACCCAATGTGGATAATGAATAATATTGGTTTACATACAACAGTTATTAGTATAATGAATATAACAACCACGTACTGGAGGGGGAATCGTGAACATCGAAACGATTTTGAGGCATTTAGCCACTAGGGAACCTAGAATCATGGGCAGTGAGAATTTCAAGCAATCTGCCGTTCTTATACCACTTGTTGAAATAGAAGGGGAAGCACATATCTTATTTGAGGTCCGTTCTATGCAATTAAGGAGTCAGCCCGGAGATATTTGCTTTCCTGGCGGGAGGATGGATTCAGAAGATGCAACCCCGAAGGACTGTGCAATTCGGGAAACTTCTGAAGAACTAGGAATCCATCCTGATCAAATAACAGACGTGACACCAATTGACTATGTCGTAGCGGATATGGGGAGAATCATCTATCCATATGTTGGGAGAATTGCGAACATAAACCAGATCACACCGAATGAGTCTGAAGTTGGCGAAGTATTCTATGTTCCAATCTCATACCTCAAACAAACAAAACCGGAATCATATAAAGTTAACGTAGAAGTGATTCCAGAAGAGAACTTCCCCTTTGACCTAATTGTAGGTGGCGAAAAATACAACTGGCAGACACGCCATTTTGAAGAACTATTTTATCGCTATCAAGATAAAGTTATCTGGGGACTAACAGCAAAGATACTCAATCATTTTTTATATGTAGCGGACTGTCGTGAGGATTAATGTTATATGGGAAAAGTGAAAGATTTGAATATAGTAGCAGTGAGAGGGCTGATTGAGTTAGTGAGGGCGAGGCACTGAGGGTACAGTGTTAGAGATTTTTGGTTGGTATATGCGAGTCTACTGTGTTCTTTTGCTTGTAGCATTGATAAAGAGCACGACGGTCGCTTCTCTGTTACCTTTTCATGCGGGAAGCTTTCTTTAAGGGCACAGATAACCTTCCTCTGTTACCTTTTCATGCGAGAATCTCTCTTTAAGGGCATCGATAGCTCCTCTCTGTTACCTTTTCATACGGGAATCTCTCTTTAAGGGCACAGATAGCTCTTCTCTGTTACCTTTTCATGCGAGAATCTCTCTTTAAGGGCATCGATAGCTCCTCTCTGTTACCTTTTCATACGGGAATCTCTCTTTAAGGGCACAGATAGCTCCTCTCTGTTACCTTTTCATACGGGAATCTCTCTTTAAGGGCACAGATAGCTCTTCTCTATTACCTTTTCATACGGGAATCTCTCTTTAAGGGCACAGATAACCTTCCTCTGTTACCTTTTCATGCGAAAATCTCTCTTTAAGGGCATCGATAGCTCTCCTCTGTTACCTTTTCATGAGAGAATCTCTCTTTAAGGGCATCGATAGCTCTCCTCTGTTACCATAACCTCAACAAGCAAGAATCGTTGAATAACGTTAAAGTAAAAACCCCCAAGCCAAGGCCGGGGGGTCTAATGTAATGACTATTTTATTCCCAGTTTATCGTAACTGGGGCAATTTCATCGATTACTTCTTTATAGGTATCTCGTTCTTCTTTTCTCATCCATAGGTGAACTATTCCATAATCGGTGCTTGTTCGAATTAGTCGGCCAATTCCTTGGCGTAATCGCAATAGCATATAAGGCGCATCTACTTCTCGTTCTGGGTCGATTGCATGTTTCCGTTTTGCTTTAAACACTGGATCTTTTGGCGGGAATGGTAAGGAAGAGATAATAACCTGTGTTAATGCCTCGCCCGGAATATCTAAGCCTTCCCATAAATGATACGCACATAGCACGGATTCTGGATTTTCTTGGAATCTTCGTACGGTCTCACTTATTTCTTGATCGCCTTCGAAATAAATAGGTTGCACCCATGATTTCTGGTTCGACCATATGCGGAAATCATCCATTTCTTCTACGGTTGAAAATAAGAGAAGTGTACTTCCATTATTTTGCTCCATTTGCTTTTGTATAGTGAGCCATTTATCTTCTTTTGTATTCTCCATATAGGCATTCATCTTCATTTGCTGTTCATAATCAAATGGTGAATCAACAGAAAACGAATCATACGTATCTATTCCTAAACTGTTTGCCAGATAGGAGAAATCTCCACCTTGAGAAAGGGTGGCAGATGAAAAGACAAATGGAATGCCCTTGGAAAATACTTCCTTTTTCAACACATCTTCTACCAATCTAGGCATCATGACTAATGTTGTCGTATCACGTGTTTCTTCCAACCAGAAGATACCCTCATCTTCTTTTAAGAAAATGGATAAACCATAATGATAGAACTCCAAGTATTCTTCAATAATCTTTAGATGGTAGCCATCTATCGTAAACATCTCCGAATCAAATACTAGCTGATCGAGAAGTTTTTCCACTTTTTCAAATAAGCTAGAAGCGATAGCTAGCATACGATCTGATAATTCAATTTCTTTCCGGTTAGAGCCTACTACATCTATTGCCACACTACCTAGCAGATCAAACCAATCCTCATGTAAGGTTAGGATATCTTCAATCAAATAAAGCGATTCCTCACGAACGTCCTGGCCCATGTATCCTGTAAGAACATTATGTAATGTTTCCGAATGAAAACGATACGTTAATCCCTTTTGCGCAGCAAATTCTAATAGATGTCCTTCGTCAAAGATAACCGCACTTGCCTCTGGTAGTAATGGAATCTGACCTTCACGCTTACGAGATTCCTTCGTCCAAACATGCTCCATATAAAAATCATGGGAACAGATGATTAAATCCTTGGCATGACGATAATATTCCCTGTTTAATGTTTGCCCACTGCGATGTCTTAGTTCACAGGTAGAACATTGCTGCAGAGGATCCCATGCAATTTTCTCCCATGTTTCATCCGAAACCCACGGATATTCTTTCCTGTCTCCATATCGTTCAAAAATCTTCTTAGCAGAACTATAATCATAAACAAAGTCCGGAATTTCATCATGTACTCTTATGATATCCTCGTTATCTGTAATTTCCGCAACCCGATCCAGCTTTCGTGCACAAACATAATTCTCTCTCGCCTTAGCAAGCCTGACATCAACTTCAATCCCAAGTGCCTTTTCTAGTTTCTCTATATCTCCACCTTGTTTGACAAGCTGTTCAATAAGAGTTTCATCAGCACAGGAGATAATTGCTGGCTTGCCTATATAACGTGCATAGCATATTGCATAAATCAAATAAACAAACGTCTTTCCTGTACCAACTCCTGCCTCCGCAAAGATTGTTCGTTTATTCTTAAAAGCTTGCTCCAATTGAAAAGCCATATAGATTTGTTCATCACGTAATTCGTATCCTTGTTCCGGTAAAATATCATAGAAAACATCTCCAACATAATCACCTAGTCGGTCAAAGAAGTTTTCCGTCTTCGATACGGTAAATGGTAAGGCATTTATTTTCGTCATTGTTTATTCCCTCTTTACGATTTATCATGAATCATATTGTACCATGTAGTAGAGAAGTATTCGTATTTAAAAGATTTTCCATCAAAAAAGTTGCTTACATTTTGTTTTTTAGCAATTTTAGTTTATCATTAAGATAGTATCTTTTTGCATCGGAGGAATCATATGAACCTAAGCATAGAAACACTAATTTTTCTATTTTCCGCTATGTTAATCATCGGTGTTCTAGCCACCAAATTCTCTTCTCGACTCGGTCTACCTGCACTTATTCTGTTTTTATTAGCCGGAATGCTTATGAATGGCTATATTTATTTTGATGATGTTAAATTAACCCAATTAATTGGAATTATGGCATTAATCGTCATCCTATTTGATGGTGGTACGCAAACCAAGTGGACCAGCATCAGACCAATTATTGGACCAGCTGGTGTTTTAGCAACGCTAGGCGTGCTATTAACAACGGTTATTACTGGTTTAGCCGCTATGTATATCTTTAACCTCTCGTTATTAGAAGGGATGCTCTTTGGAGCAATTGTTGGTTCCACAGATGCCGCTGCAGTATTCTCCGTATTAGGAAACACGAATTTCAAAAAGCGACTCACTGCTACACTAGAAGCAGAATCAGGGTCAAATGATCCAATGGCAGTATTTTTAACAGTAGCACTAATTGAATTGATTCAATCACCAGATGCTTCTATTTGGATGGCGATTGGTAGCTTCTTCCTTCAAATGGGATTAGGATTATTGCTCGGTTTACTCTTTGGTAAAATAACAGTTGCTATCATCAATAATATTAAATTAGATACATCGGGACTCTATCCTGTTCTAGCAATGGGTGCTGCAATCTTCACCTATGCCTTCACCGATTTTGTAGGTGGAAGTGGACTACTAGCGGTTTATGTCATGGCTGTATTTGTGGGCAATAGTGATCTAACCTATCGCTTTACCATTACCCGCTTTAATGAAGGTTTCGCCTGGATGATGCAGATTGTAATGTTTATCCTACTAGGTCTATTAGTTTTCCCAAGCCATCTTGTCGATGTCATCTGGCAAGGAATTCTATTAGCGATAATCTTAATGTTTATTGCCCGTCCTGTTGCGATCTTTATCAGTATGATGTTCATGAAATATAATCTAAAAGAAAAAGTTTTTATATCATGGGCAGGGTTAAAGGGAGCCGTACCGATTGTTCTTGGTACCTACCCAATTATTGCTGGGGTAGAAAATAGTGAATTGATTTTCAATGCGGTGTTCTTCGTTGTCTTCTTCTCCGCTCTCGTCCAAGGGGGATCTTTACCTTGGCTCGCTAAAAAGCTAGGACTGGATAATGACCAAGATGAAACAGCACCAAGTATTGAATTAATCAATCTTGGAACGACAGAGTCTGAGATAATGAAAATGACTATTGTAAAAGGAAGTCCTGCCAATGGGCTCTCCCTTAATACGCTGGATTTACCTAAGGATACATTAATTATTGGTGTAACCCGGAACAACAAGCTCATCACACCGACAGGAGAAACGGTAATTCAAAAAGGTGACACCGTGTATGTATTAAGTGATAAAGAGAGTAGACCAAAAGCAAAAGAAGCATTAGTAGGAAAGTAGTAATGAACAGCATGTAATAGTCTAGAATAAATTTAAAAACCGATTAGCTCCCTCCCCAGAAAGCTAATCGGTTTTTTCGTTCTATATAAAACAAAACCCTTTTATCGTCAGTAATCAAGCTGCCCCAAGATTACCGTTATCATGGAATTGACTATCAACTCGGTAGCCAATCCATCTGCCCCTTTTTCTTTTGTAAAACTATTTCGTCACCGTTTCTGCCTCTAGCATGGAACCGTATTTCGCAAAATTTTCATGCCATGAAAATGCCTTTTCCAGCACATGTGGGGTCTGCCCACCCCGTTCTAGTGCTTCTTCATAATATTTCCACAGCTGCGGTCGGTATGTTGGATGTGCACAATTTTCGATGATCAAAGGTACTCGCTCACGTGGTGCAAGCCCTCGTAAATCTGCATAACCTTGCTCTGTCACTACCACATCCACATCATGTTCGGTATGGTCCACGTGAGATACAAATGGAACGATACTGGAAATAGCTCCGTCTTTTGCTATCGATTTCGTAACAAAGATAGCTAGCCTTGCATTACGAGCAAAGTCACCAGAGCCACCAATTCCATTCATCATCCTTGTACCAGACACATGTGTCGAGTTCACATTTCCATAAATATCAAACTCTAACGCCGTATTAATCGAAATTAGTCCGAGTCGTCTAATAATTTCAGGATGATTGGAAATCTCCTGTGGACGCATGATTAACTTATCACGGTATTTCTCAAAATCACGATAGACTTGATTCATCTTTTCCTCTGATAATGTGATAGAGCAGCAAGATGCCACATCCACTTTCCCTGCATCCATTAAATCGAATACCGCATCCTGTAATACTTCCGAGTACACTTCTAAGTTTGTAAACTCGGATTCTATCATGCCATGTAATACAGCATTAGCGACAGAACCTATCCCCGATTGCAATGGTGCTAGTTTTTCCGTTAACCGGCCTTCCGCAATCTCTTTGCGAAGAAAATCTAGTAAGTGATTAGCCATGATTTGTGTTTCTTCATCTGGTGGCACTATCGTCGATGGTGAATCTACTTGATTGGTAAAGACGATCCCTTTAATCTTACTTTCGTCTACAGGTATTCCCAGTGTTCCAATTCGATCATTTGCCTTGGTTAATGGAATTGGATCACGTTCCCCTTGTTTACCCGGGCTATATATATCATGTAGACCTTCTAATAATTCAGATTGCGCCAGATTTATCTCCACAATAATGGATTCTGCATTTTCAGCAAAAGCCACCGAATTACCGATTGAAGTTGTCGGAATGAGCATGCCATCTTCCGTAATGGAAATGGCTTCTAAAATCGCATAATCAACTCGTTCCAACACATTTGCTCGAAGTAATTCTGCTGTATGTGATAAATGATGATCAACAAACAAATGCTCCCCAGCATTTATCTTTTTCCTCATGGTTGGATCTGCTTGGAAAGGTAGACGCTTATGAATAATGCCAACCTCAGCAAACATCTTATCTACATCAGACCCAAGTGAAGCCCCAGTAAATACATTAACCTTAAACTTCTCTCCCGCTTCAGCACGTTTCACTAATGCCATTGGTACCGCTTTTACATCCCCGGCACGAGTAAATCCACTTAACCCTAATGTCATACCATCTTGTATCCAGGATGCCGCTTCTTCTGCAGAGACTACACGGTCAAGTAAGCGAGGATTCTTTATTCGATTTTGAAAAACTTCCATATCCAATCCCCCATAAAAGCGTTTTCAATTAGTTTAACGCATCATATTCTGAATTTGGGGAATTTTGATGGAATGACTGGATTTTTGTTTAACCTAGAATAAACGAAAACTAAAACAGAAGATTTTAAAATCCCAACATTTTCCTGAAATGACTAGAATAGGATTGGCTAACTGGAATACTTTCCCCATTTACCATTTCTAATAAAAAGGTAGAATGTGTATCAGGAAAGATTTCCTTGATATAATGGACATTCACAATATAAGAGCGATGACAGCGAATAAACACATCCCGTGGTAGATTATATTCAAACTCTTGTAATGTATTTTTATGTGTCCCACACATTTCCTTCGCATAGACATGTGTTTTTCTTTCTTTTACTTCTAAATAATATACATCATGAAATGGGATAGACTTCCATCCATCATTGGTCTTTAACGTAATGACCGATTTGCCATCTGTGTAGGTTGGGAAGATTGCTAATATACAGCCTGCAATCTTCCCATCCTCATGGAAAGGAACCGCCATACCATGATAAGGCACCCCAAACACATTACGATCAATAAATTCAGATACCTTTTGATTGGTCATTAATGCCTTATGTGCAATGCTCCCTTCTTTCACCGGATCACCAGGACTGATTTTAAGGTCTATCCGCTTACTAGGTCGATAATAAACATATTCCTTTCCATTAGAAACTGCAATCGATATTTCATCTGAAAATAGTTCACCAATAATATCTAAAATCTCCATATTTAATCTCCCACCTTACATTCACACGTTCCTGTTGGATAAAGATAGAATAACGGTTATTCTAACTTGGTTTACATCCATAAACTCTCTACTAGTCAGACGCAACCAAATGCACTTTATTAGGAAGGAATAATACTATCCTGCTTGTGGTAAGCCTGACATCATTTAATTCGATTTTTCTATTAATGTTAAGCTAAAATCGCCTACTGCACCTTCTTCATACAAGTTGGTAACAGATGTAGCATAATGTAGAATTTCAGCATGAAATTCTACGTCTTCTACTTTGACTAGGAAGTCATTTTTATATAATTCAACAGTTACATCATGATAATCCTTATGGGCCACTTTGAACGCTAGTTTTAATTGATATCGACTTTGTCCACCTACTTCTACTTTTGATAATTCCGCTTCTTCTGCAATAATCGTTAACTTATTTAAGGCTACTGTTTTTCCCATTTTGCTCACCCTTCGTCATTTATTCTGAAATGTTTTTGGCATCACAACCGCTATCACTTCACCCTTAGCACAGCATGTATCATTCGCAAATACTTCGATAGACACCTTCCACTTCTTTGGATGAATCTCTTCGGTCACACCAATTGCCTTTAATGGTACACCATGTGGGGTAGGCTTTACAAAGTCTACCTTAAGCGATGCGGTAACAAACCTAGGTGGTTCAGGAGCCTTATTTCCTGGTTCATAACCGTTTTTACGATGTAATGCTAAGGAGGCAGAACCTGTTCCATGGCAATCAATAAGAGAAGCGATAAGCCCTCCATAGACAAATCCAGGAACAGCTGTCTGCTCTTGACGAGGGACATAGTAGGTAACCGTCCTATCTCCATCCCATCCTGTTCGTAAATGAAGCCCCTGTTCATTTAATCGGCCACATCCGTAACACCATGAATAGTCTTCTGCATATTCATCTTGAATTGCATGTACCACTTTTTCTCCCATTTTATCGCTCCTTTTTGAATATCTTGTCCCTTTTGTTCATATATTGATTCCAGAGATGACAACAATTCTATTTGCCTTTATAATATATGTATTAACGTTGTGAATACAATTTTAAAAATTTTAAATAGAAAGGTGAGAGTATGGGAAAGAGAATTTTTTACTTCCTACTAACTAACGTACTTGTTTTATTAACTATTGGTATTATCTTTAGTATTTTACCTATCGGAAATTATATTGGTAATGATGGGCAAATCCAATTTGGTACCCTCCTCATTTTCAGTGCTGTGATTGGTTTCACTGGATCATTTATCTCACTTGGCATGTCCCGCTGGATGGCTAAGAAAATGATGGGTGTAAAGGTTATTGATCCTAATGGACCGATGAACGAATATGAAAGAGCTGTCGTGGAGAAAGTCCATCGCTTATCCAGAGCTGCTGGATTAATGCATATGCCTGAGGTTGGAATCTATCATTCTCCTGAGGTTAACGCTTTTGCAACTGGGCCATCCAAAAAACGTTCATTAGTTGCCGTTTCAACTGGTTTATTACAAGAAATGGATGATGATGCAGTTGAAGGTGTTATCGCTCATGAGGTTGCACATATTGCGAATGGCGATATGGTAACTATGACATTACTACAAGGAATCGTGAATACATTTGTCGTATTCCTATCCCGAATCGTTGCATTTGCTGTTTCTCGCTTTGTTAAGGAAGAGCTTGCACCGATTGTGCATTTCATCGCGATTATCGTATTCCAGATTGCCTTCTCTATCCTAGGAAGTATTGTCGTATATGCGTACTCAAGACATCGCGAATACCACGCAGACCGTGGTGGTGCTGATTTAGCTGGTAAGGATAAAATGCGCCATGCGCTTGAAAGCCTAAAAGCATACACTAGCCGTATTAAGGGTGAAGACGATACATCCATTGCAACATTAAAAATTAATAACAAGCGCAAATCATCCATATTTTCTACACATCCAGATTTAGATGAGCGTATTAAGCGTTTAGCATAAGCCAATCAAATTAACAAGCCATCCAGTACCTTTATAAAACAGTACGGGATGGCTTGTTTATATGTCTTTAACACTAGACATTCCTTTTTGTACCCTTCTAGTTTGAACCATCTTTTATTCCTATTTCATTACTTCAACTTGTTAATATTAACTTTTACCACTATTTCTTACACCTATATCAGTCAACTATCATATATTTAACCTATAAGAGGTGAATAAATATGTATTATCATACGAACTACCAAAATCGTGGTACGATTCCGACAAGACAAACGGAAAACAAGGTAAAGGTCGTCGGAGAAGGTAGTGTTTTCGCGACACCAGATCATGCTACTATCTTACTTGGTGTCATTACGGAGGATGAGCAGCTACAAGAAGCACAGCAAGCCAATGCGCAAAGGACAACCAATGTCATCAACGCTCTCGTGAATGCTGGAATTTCACGGGATAACATTCAAACATCTGATTTTCGAGTAGACATTCAATATGACTACCAAGACGGTACACAATTATTTCGAGGCTACCGCGTGAGTAATTTGCTTACCATAAAAATAGAACATATAGAAAGAGTAGGGGAATTAGTTGATATAGCCATGGAAAATGGTGCGAATACGGTACGAAATATAGCGCTACGTGTTGGCAATGAGCAACGTTATTATCAACAAGCACTGGCAAACGCCATTCGAAATGCTCAAGAAAAGGCTGCGACAATCGCAGAGACGCTCGGTGTGGCCATCCCTCAAACCCCTACCCAATTAAAAGAACTAACTAGCCAAGCACCAGAAACTCCTCGTCCATATGTACTGGGCGTTGCAACGGATAGTGCCGTGACAACCCCAATTGAAGCAGGCCAAAATCAAATTACAGCATTCGTCGAGGCAACCTTTCATTACTAAAAAATCTCTCATTCTGCTTTTTTATTGCAGTCAATTCCAGCTCAAAAAATCAAGAGGGAACATTTCCCTCTTGATTAATCCATATCTTCTCTATGATGTTCTAAGTAAAATTTATCCTTACTATCCTCAAAAGGAAACAGTTTTAATTCTTTCGCTTTATCAGCATGTTCTTCGAAAATTTCATTTAAGATATCCTGTGGGTTCTTACCTTCCGTTTCGATACCTAGCTTTTCTGCCGTGTCATAAATTTTAGCCTCATGGATTTCCATGACAATCTCATGATGCTTTTTCCCATCCGTGTCAATATGGTAAGCCTCTGCTTCCTTTTCTAGAATAACTGTCTTCACTTCCTTTAGTAGCTCCTCTGTCTCTTTCCCATCCATATCGATTCCTAATTCTTCTGCCTTTTGCTTAAGCTTTACATCCATGACTTCTTGGGCAATTGCTTCCGGCTCCTTCCCTTCTGTTTCAATACCTAGCGCTTCTGCCTCGTTTATTACCTTCGTATGATGGATTTCTCTTGCAAGTTCTTTTATGTCCTTGCCTTCTATTTCGATACCTAGTTCCTCAGCTTTTTTTAATAGCTTTGCTTCTTTTACTTCCTTTGCCAATGCATGGAGATCTTTTCCTTCTGTTTCAATCCCTAATTCCTTCGCCTTATATTTAATCCAGGCTTCCTGTTGAATTCCGTGTCGAAATTCCTCTTTCTCTTTTTCCTCTCCATCCTTTTGGAAAAAGTCAAACCAAGCTTCCTCTTGTTTTTCAGCGAACACATTAGAAAGCTGCCAGGATCCAGCAACGATAATAGCCGCTAATAATAGGAATAGCTTATTCTTCATCTATGATCTTCCTTTCGTTCTGATTGATATTTCCACCATTTCATTCGTTACTATTTCCAAATAATGAAAATTCATGAATAAATGTTGGGAAATTTTTACTATATTTTTTTAAAGTCTTTATGATTTCTACTAGTCTAACAAGCATTTCTTTGATACTCTTAAAAGTGGAAAGCGTTTCCGGATAAAAAATATCCCAAAATACTAGCATTCTGATTTCTAGCAGGGGATGGGGGTAAAAGATATGAGAAATTTAGTAATACTAGGCGGTGGCTATGGAGGGATTAAGGTTGCATTAGGTTTACTGGATAAAGGCTTACCAGAAGACGTAAATCTAACCATAGTAGATCGCAATCCATACCAATCATTAAAGACAGAATTTTATACGATTGTTGCCGGTACCGTTGCCGATCGCGAAGTACGAGTAGACTTTCCAAAGAATGACCGAATCCAGTATGTGTTTGCAGAAGTAGAAAAGATTGATGCAGAACATCAGCAAATCGTTTTTCGAGATCGTAGTGAAGTAATTTCATATGATTATTTAGTTGTCGCACTGGGATGTGAAGATAATTATCACGGTATTGAAGGGGCAGATATTTATACAGAAAGTGTACAATCTTTTGCTGGATCACGAAGAGCGGGTCTTGCAGTAGGAAACCTAAAAGCCTATGGTAAAGTAACGATTGTTGGTGCGGGCTTAAGTGGTATTGAAGTAGCTTCTGAAATACGCGAAAGCAGAGAAGACCTTAACATTCGCCTTCTAGATCGCGGCGGCTCTGTACTTAGAGCGTTCGATCCACGGATTCAAGGTTACGTGGCAGACTGGTTTAATAAAAACGATGTCGAGGTACTGCATCATGCCAATGTGGAATACGTAGAAAAAGACGGTGTTTGTAATAACGGTGTCTGTTATGTGAATGATGTAACGATTTGGACTGCTGGGGTACGCCCGAACAAGGTTGTCCGGGAATTACCTTTCCAAAAGGACCAGCATGAAAAAATCGTCGTTAATGATTTCTTCCAGGTACCAGCGCAACCAAACGTATATGTGATTGGTGATTGTGCATCTTCCATACACTCACCAAGTGCACAGCTAGCTGGTATTCAAGGCGAACAAACAGCAGCCGTGTTAAATTGCGTCTTGAAAAATAAAGAACCGAAAAAGCCAAAAGAAATTCGCTTAAAAGGAACCCTAGGATCATTAGGTAAAAGTGATGGCTTTGGCAATATGATGAAGCAGCCAATGACTGGTATTGTTCCTCGATTAGTAAAATCTGGCGTATTATGGTTGAATAAACGTCACTAGAACTAGCTTGAAGAAAAATTTCATTTATGCATCCTTACCAGCTACCGGGAATATACGTACATCCTACCTATATATCCGGAGCTGGTGAACGCATTATTCGGTTATACATAAAGTATGCGCTAACCTCAAGAGATGTGGTATTTCCCCATTAAGCAAGAGACGATACCTATATCGATATCGCCCATTCCATTACCCATTATTATTATTTCCCTTACTTTGATCTCTTATCATTAGTGTTAATGGTTTGTCATTTCCTGTTAAATACTGATACAAAACAGATGATGTAAGCTGATAGCTTTCCTCTATCTTTTCTACGACAAAACTGGTTCGTTCGAACAATATCGATCGCAAGATACTTAATTGGCGGTATGACTTCTCCATTAATGCTTCTTGGTTTTCTAACTGACCGATTACTTTATCTTGCTTATCTTGTTGCTTGGTTACTTGCTCCGCCATCACTTGTTGCTGCTCACTAATCACATCCATTTTATGAGTGAATTGTTGATTTGCTTCGTAGAACTTCGCCAGCTGGTCTATCATAGCTTCATTGGATTGATGAATTCGATTAATCTCCTTTAAAATATCTTCATTAATAGTACTGTTCTTCTCCACAATACGATGAAGCTCCTGACTGTCACGCTCTAACATCATGATCCACTCCCTCGTCTGTTTTTCAAAAACCTGGTGCTGCTTATCCTTTTCCTTCAAGGTTTTAAGATCCTCTGACACTTCTCCCCATCGTTTCTCCTCAAGTAACCAGTGACTTTGGAAGGATCGACGTATGTCTCTCATCGCTTTCTGAAAGGAATTATTCCTTTCCTCCTGCTCGGCCAGTAGTTCCTTTACATAATCACTTTTATAATAGGACTGATTCGGTTCTTCTATTTGATTATTATTCTTAAATAAATTCGGATGTGTTTGTGTATTCATGAAAAGACTCACAATGCCCTCTCCCTTACTATTCCATTTCCACTACTTTATCGTATGCACACATGGAAAAACACGGGACAAAAAACTAATTAAAACCACTGAGAATGCGGCAGGTAGTACGTTGTTATAGCAGGAAACTTAAAAGGCATTCACTAAATTATTAGCGAATGCCTTCTCCCATTAATCCTTTCGGTTTAAGTACTCGTCTGGCTGGTCTCCGCCATGGGCAGAGCTATTTTTGTATTGACTCTTTCTCCCGTTACGGTGCTCGCCATGATTTCTGTTTTCCTTGAACATATTATTGAATTCCTTTTCCTTATTGACCATCGTTTCGCCTCCCTTCCCGTATGAAAATTAGTGTTAGGATTAGTGGATAAACTTATACACATATCAAATATGCTTTAGAACTGCTATTTAATAATTCCTTAATCATTCTCCTCTACTCCAAACAGCAGTAAATACCAAATTCCCAACATGATTGTTCCTAAAATTGCCTACTTATCATTAAATTTTAGAATATTTAAAATGTAAATATGGTAGACTACAACTAACAACAAACTTTACGTTAAGTGAAACATAATACGACGTGATGGCGTCTTATAAGAGATTAGGAAGTTAGGAGGAATTAGAGTGGGCCACTCGAAAGCATTCCATCCGACGTACGATAATGAGGGCATTAAGGAACTGCAGTCCAATCCAGCCCTTGCCATTGAAACAATTATGGATACGTACGGTGATGAAATAAAGCGCTTAGTCTTTGCATATATGAAAAATTCAGCAGATACGGACGATGTGACACAAGAAGTATTTGTCACGATTTATCAAAAATTAAATACGTTTCAAGGGAACTCTTCCTTAAGAAGCTGGATTTATTCCATCGCAATTAATAAATGCAAGGATCATTTAAGAAGCTGGCAATCAAGGAATAAACGCTTAAAGGAGAAGCTCATTTCTTCCTCACAATCAATGAAAACAGTAGAATTGACGCCAGAAGAAATGACCCTCCAAAAGGATAATTCCAGCGAGCTTTTTCAAAAAGTAATGGATCTACCCATTAAATACCGAGAAGTCATCATTCTTTTCTATTTTAAGGACCTTTCAACGAAGGAAATCGCAAAGGTACTGACTATGAATGAGGCTACTGTACGAACACGTCTTAATCGTGGGCGGAGTAAATTGAAGGAATGCTTATCTTCTGAAAAGGGTGGTGTCAGCCATGGATAAGCAGTTTAACGATTTAAAAAATGAATTTAACCAAATTCCCACATCATTTACCGAGAACGATAAACAAGCGGTCCGCAATAAAATAGAGGAGCTTACGAATAAACCGATTCGCAAGTCTAAACCAGCCATTCCAGTCTGGATTACTGCTTCAGCCATTACCGCTGTTGCACTATTATTGATTGTCGTAGTGCAAAATCAAATGGGTATGATGATAAGTAGCAACGATACGAATGGTGCAGAGAATGAAATGGTTAGCTTCGATAGTGATGGATCCGAAGTGGAAGCAGGGATGGCAATAGAAGAATCGATGGAGGATCATGCATCTACGTTTGATCAAGAAACGAACAATAAAAAAGAAGAAGCAGATTCTCTACTATTTAATCCCGACACAATTGAACCAGATATGTGGTTAGGAAATATGCAAGTGGAAGAGGTGAAGCGTCAAGGTGAAGAAGCTATCATCACACTTCGTAATCGTGAAGCCCAAGCAATATCTGGACAATTCACAAGCGATGAACGGTTAAGCTTTATCCCTGAAGGCCATTTACCGCCAAGCTGGTTACCACTGGCTGATCGTGATGCACACGGTAATGTGAAATTTTACTTTACTAATGAAGAATTAGCTAACCAATATAAAGATAGTCAGAACCATTCCATTGTCACGTTAGAGGTATCCGAAGTGAGTTATCACTATTCACCAGATGGATCAGAAATTAATTTAACGATTATAGATGAGTAAGGAATATTATCTTTTTCGTTTCAACGATTCTAGATTTCCGCGTGGGCAAGGATGCTTTTATGTCATCCAATGATTAAGCTAAAAAAATCCGTAACCCGATTGAATGGATTACGGATTTTCTTTATTTGCCCTAGGTGCACTTTCAAACCCGATTTTTCGATGAGTACCATCACAGAATGGCTTTATCGCTGAGTGCCCACAACGACATAAGGAAAAACTCTTTTTCGTTTCAAAAACATTGCCCTCAGCATCGACTAATTCTACATCACCAGTAATTCGGTATGAACCATTATCATTCACCTTGATAACAACCTTTTCACTCATGTGATCACTCCTTCTTGTGAAAGTTAAACTTTATTCCATAGGAACTCATAATACCTGTTTCATACGAGATAAACCTATACTAACAGCTTACGTTTCATCCATCAGAATATGATGGGTTATTGCGCTAGTCAGCTTGTTTGACACGATTCTCCATGTGACCAATCTTGGAAATCTCCAAACGAACAATATCTCCGTCTTGTAAGAATTTAGGAGTTTCCATGCCAAAAGCTACCCCGTCTGGTGTACCAGTCATGATGATGTCTCCCGGATTTAAAGTAATCAGATGAGAGATAAATTCAATTAAATACGGAATATCAAAAATGAATTTCTCCGTGTTTGATGATTGACGTACTTCTCCATTGACATAGCATGTAATATCCAGTTTCCCAGGATCCCCTACTTCATCTGGAGTTACGATCCACGGACCAATTGGTGTACTTCTATCCACTGTCTTGCCTTGTAACCATTGAGGTGTACGTTTCTGTAAGTCCCTGGCTGACACATCATTTCCTATTGTATACCCTGCAATATAGTCAAGAGCATCTTCTCTTTTTACGTTAGCGGCCTCTTTTCCAATAACAACGGTTAACTCTACTTCATAGTCCAGCTTATCTGTAAAAGAGGTCTTTTCGATTGCATCATCCGCTCCGATTAACGAATTGGCAAATTTCGCAAATAGTACTGGGTATTCCGGTATCTCACTTTTCATTTCTTGAGCATGCTCTACATAGTTTCGACCTACACAAATAATCTTCGATGGTTCTGGAATTACCGGTCCTAAATACACTTCCCTTCTCTCGTATCGCTTTACCTTCTCTAACCGATTATCCTTTGCATATCCATATGCTTCCTTTACCTTTTCGATAAGAGGTAGCCCTTGCTTAAAAAATATGGTTGGATCCGATGGTAATGACGTTTCCAGTTTGCTTTGTGATTCCTTCTGCTGGTACACTTCATAGACTTGTTGAGCATCCACTATATCGCCATTTTCCAGTACTATTCCTACACGTAAGGGAGTTTCCTCGTTTATTAATCGGTAACTAACTAGTTTCATTATTCCACCTCATATCTAGCTAAATATAGTTACATTGTATATTTTTCTAATAATTTTGTAAATTAGTCCGTGTATCAGCTAAAACCATCAAGCGTTATTCTTTTTCCATTCATATTCTTCACGCAACATGGAGTACACTACGGTATCATGGAACTTCACGCCATCAAAATCGGTGTCACGCAGAACGCCTTCTTTCGTAAACCCGAATTTTTCTAATAGCTTCCTAGAACCATCGTTTCTTGCAAAAATATCCCCTACAAGCCGATGAAATCGAAGGGTGTCAAACACAAATGGTAGGAGAGCTTTTATTATTTCTGTCATTACGCCTTTATTCTGATAATCCTCGCGAATAACGGCACCCATCTCTGCCTTCTGATGCCATAAGCTAAGTTTATGTAGTCGGAATTGCCCTACTAAGTCATTGTTCTTTTTATGGATAATTACCCATGGAATTTCCTGTTGTTTATCAAATTTCGCTAATGAGTCGATAATTCCTTGCCGCACCTCTTCCTCACTCTGAACCGGATGGGCAGTAATGTTTTTCATTGTCTCCTTATCACGTAAAAATGGAAATAAACGGCTAGCATCCTCTAGCTGAATTCCTCTAAGGATGTATTTTTCCGTCTCTAATGTTGGAATAGTGGTAAACCATTGATCCTTGTTCATAGTTAGCCTCCATATGCTGTATTGTTTAGGATTTTTTTACTGTTGTCCGTTACAAAATCCCATTTATCACGTTGTCTCATACCGTAACAGGATTTTCCTTAAGCCAAAACAAAATAAACCTGGGACAAAAAAATAATCATAAAGGAAAAACCGAATGATGAGCAACCGACCTCGCTCCGGAATTATAATTGCGGTTCGCGGGCGGCTGGTGAGCCTCCTCGTGCTACTTCTTTAGGGGTCTCAACCGTGCCCTTTCCTCCCGCAGGAGTCTACGTATATTTCCGGAGCTAGTATCGTGTATCATTCGGTTTTACATTTAATTCTTTTCGTTATGTCCCAGTCTCATTCCTTATCTTTAAAATGAACTCTTCATGGCTTACACGAAGAAAATTCCTGCAATGGTCTAATTGCTAGATTACGCCTCTACTCCTACACCATTTACTTGTTTTACGAACTCCTTCATTAACCCAGGCAAATCTGGCCAAGCATGACCAGAGATTAAATTCCCGTCCACATGGTTCGGCTCACTAACATATGTTGAGCCTAACGCTTCTACTTCCGGCTTACACGCAATATAGGCCGTTAGCTCTCTTCCCTTCATATGCTCACGTACTGTCGTTAGTACCTGAGCAGCATGACAAACCGCTGCAATCGGCTTATCCGCTTCAAAAAAGTGACTTACAATAGCTGGTACATGCTCATTCAGACGCATAAATTCCGGTGCACGGCCTCCCGGAATAATCAATCCATCATATTCCTCTGGATTAATCGCTTCAAAGCTCGCTGTCGCCTCGATTAAGTATCCTTCTTTCTCTGTGTATGTTTCCCAACCGATGAAGTCATGAACAACAGTATGCAGCTTCTTTGGTGATGAAGCAGCAATAGTCGTTTCAAATCCTTCCTCTAGACAACGGAAATATGGATAGTAAATTTCTAACGCCTCTACTGCATCGCCAGCAAGAATCAATACTTTCTTAGACATGATAATTCCTCCTCTATTTGTTAATCATTCCTAGATACTATATTCTATCGGGACTTCGGGTAATCCTGCTAAAATCATTAAATTGATAAAAAATTTAACAAATTCTATAACTTACAACAAGACTTTAAATAGTCCCTAGCTTCAACGATGATTATAACATTCAACCTGTTTAGCACAGATCCTAGCCCATTTTTCACAACTTGTTTTCTGTTTTTAATAAAATTTGAAAAATTATTCTGGAAATACTCGGAAAAAGATGCTATGCTTTATGTGAATAAAAAAATATTTTATTCATATATTCAAAAGAAAGGATCTAACGATATGCCAAAAGGGTTCAACAATCATGAAAAGAAGGTCATCAAGGAAGCGTTAATCGAACAAGGGAAACAACTATTTTCGATACATGGTCTACAAAAAACTAGTATTCAAGATATTACATCGAAAGTAGGTATTGCTGCTGGTAGCTTTTATAAATTCTATCAATCAAAAGAAGAACTTTATTTTGAGGTTCTCGAACAAGAAGAAGCGCAAATAAAGAATGAGCTATTACAGCTTGAACTCGGAGATAACCCTAAACAAACTGTTAAGATAACGCTTCTAAGAATGATTACTAATATAGAAAAATCTACCATTATTCAGCAGCTGTACTTAGAGAACAATTTGGAGTACTTATTTAGAAAGCTACCACCGGAGAAACTAGAAAGTCACTTCGATAAAGACTCTGACTTTTCATCCATATTAATTCAAAAGTGGGAAAAACAAGGGTTACAGTTTACAGAATCACCAAAGATGATAGCTAGCATATTACGATCGTTGGTATTTCTTTCATTCCAAAAGGAAAAAATTGGTGAATTGGAATATCCAAAAACAATAGAGTTTCTCATTAACCATACAGTTAATGGACTTATAAAGGAGGAATAAGTCGTGCAAGCTGTGATTCAAACAGAGAGCCTTTCAAAAAACTATAGAGGATTTCAGGCTGTCAATAAGGTATCGCTTCAAGTAAACAGAGGCGATATTTATGGATTTATTGGCTTAAACGGAGCAGGAAAAACAACCATGATAAGAATGATGCTTGGTATGATAAACCCTAGTGAAGGGGCTTGCTTTATTAATGGGAAACAAGTAAATCTATCTAACTACCCTATTTGGCAGGATGTGGGCTATATAGTAGAAACTCCATATGCCTACCCGGAACTAACCGTTAAAGAAAACCTTAATATATTCCGTCGACTATATGGCATTCGGGACCCACAGTCCGTAACAAATATTTTGGAGCGGCTAAACTTGACAAGATACGCCAATAAAAAGGCCAAACACCTTTCCCTAGGAAATGCACAGCGTTTAGGCATTGCAAAGGCATTATTACATCATCCTCAAATATTAATAATGGATGAGCCTGTTAACGGACTTGATCCTGCTGGAATAGTAGAAATTAGAGAACTACTACAGGATTTAGCTCATAATCACGGAGTAACTATCTTTATTTCCAGCCATCTTCTTAGTGAAGTTGCTAGAACTGCGACAAAAATAGGGATTATTCATAATGGGAATTTACATCAAGAGCTATCATCTAAAGAACTACCACGATTATTGAATCAACGACTACATATTCAAACAAAAAACCTATCATCTACTGTGGATCTATTACTACAACATGGGTATGATCCCCATGTATCGCAAGCAGGGACAATAGAATTGCATCAGCAAAAGGCAATCACCTCACCCGAACAAGTTGCCCAACTTCTCGTTCAAGGCGGTCATTTACTCACTAAATTATCGATTGAACAAGAAGACCTAGAAAGCTATTTTCTGCGTATTATTCAAGAGAAAGGAGACCATTTACATGAATCGTGCATTAGGAGTAATTCAAACAGAGTTATTTAAATTACGCAAATCAAAAATGTTCTGGATAACCTTAGGAGCTTTTTCATTCGCACCCTTAATGGGAGGACTCTTTATGATTATCCTTAAGGATCCAATCCTTGCACAAAACAATGGTCTAGTCGGAGCTAAAGCCAATATCATAGGGGAAGCTAGCTGGCCATCTTACCTCAATTTACTATCACAAATATTAGCAATTGGAGGAATAGTCATATTCGGATTTGTAACAAGTTGGATATTTGGGAGGGAATATTCGGATAGAACAATAAAAGACCTAATTGCTCTTCCCTTCCCAAGAAGAACCATTATTCTAGCAAAGTTTTTCACTGCATTTGTAGCTAATATGGCATTAGCGTTATATATTATCGCATTTGGCATTATCCTAGGACTTATCATTATTCTACCTGATTGGTCTATTACAACTCTGGTAGAAGGTCTTTATACATTAATTGTCACAACCCTTTTAACAGTTTTGTTAAGTACACCAGTAGCTTTATTTGCTTGTTTAGGTCGAGGGTACTTAGCTCCTTTGGGTTTTGTAATCTTAATGGTAGTCTTCTCACAAATCCTCGCTACAATAGGGTATGGGGCATACTTCCCATGGGCAATACCTGCTCTTTATAGTGGCATTGATGGTACGAGTGAAAGTATCGGTTTACTAAGCTTTACACTAGTAATACTGATTAGTATTATTGGATTAACTACTACTTTTATATGGTGGAGAATATCTGACCACAGGTAGATCTTACTTGATTTTTCTAGTATTAACATTCAATATTAGGTGCCCCTTAATCCGGGGCACCATCTATTAGCCATTTTGTAAAAGTTAACAAATCTTTAAACTTCATATCTGCTTCACTCTTCGTTTCTTCTCGAGTTCCAACCAACACTGTTTTGGTTCCAGCTCTCTTCCCAGCTTCAATATCCTGGTCACGATCGCCAACCATATAGCTCTTCCTTAAATTCACCCCATGTTTTTCTGCTAAATCAAGTAACATTTGAGCACCTGGTTTTCTGCATGCGCAGCTGGCTCGTGGCTTATGTGGACAATATGCAATATCATCAATTTTTGCTCCGAATGCTGCTAAATCATCACGCATTTTTTGGTGGACCTCCTCAAGCGCTGATTCCGTCATATATCCCAATCCAACACCACCTTGATTAGTGACCACAAACACTTTAAACCCCATATTATTTAATGACTTAACGGCTTCTCCAACCCCTTCTAGTAAATAAAAGTCACTAGCCTTATTAACAAATCTCACCCGATGGGACAATACCTCATTAATGACCCCATCTCTATCTAAAAAAACTGCTTCTTGCATGATATCACCTTCCAATATTATTATTAGTCAGTTTACCCATTTAACTACATTGACACCACCCGTAAAGAGAGATATGTTCAATATAATAATTAGTTTCATGGGAAAAGGAGTATTCTTAGATGTCTATTATAGAGAAATTAAAGTTATCAAAATATCATAACCTCGTAGTATTGAATAAACCTAAAGACTATATAATATTCGACAACTTTGCTACAGAATTGATAAAGAATCATGATGCCATTTTTATTTTTATTGAAACGATTGAGGAAATGGTAAAACACACAATCCAAGTTATCGAGGGTAATGAATTATTGCAGGAAAAGGGCTACCTCTTTTTCGCCTACCCTAAAAAGGGAAACAAACGATACGATACACATGTCCATCGCGATGAAATTTTCCCTGCGTTAAAGGTTGATGAAGATGGATATGTCAACGATAGTGATATTAAATTTGCTCGAATGGTTAGTATGGATGATGTATTTACCGTTGTAGGACTTAAGCGTGAAAAGAAAAAGGAGAAAAAAACGTCTCCCGCTAGTCAATCTGTAGCCGATTATGAGGTTAATGTTAAGGACGTGGAAGCAATGTTAATCGATCATCCAAGTGAATTTTCATTCTATCAGAGTCTAACCCCTGGTTATAGAAGAGACTGGGCACGATTCATCTTTTCTGCAAAACAGCAGAAAACCCGAGATAAACGAGTTGAACAAATGGTAGAGGTATTATCCCAAGGATATAAGACAATTGATTTATTCCGTCAAAAAAAGAAATAATCATGACTTTAACTAGAAACACCCCCGAAATTAGAGTGAACCCTGAATTTCGGGGGTGTTTTATAATGGATTAAATTGTGCCATTTAGCATAGCCTATAAATGGAATTTGACATACAAAAGAAAATGTAGTAAATTAGCTGATGGCGAACAATTATAATTATCATACGATAAAATATTCGTATTTAGGAGTGCTATTTATGGAAAACGTATTTGATTACGAAGATATCCAGTTAATTCCCGCAAAATGTGTTGTAACTAGCCGTTCGGAATGTGATACATCTATTACATTCGGTGGTCGCAAATTCAAATTGCCTGTAGTACCTGCTAATATGCAAACCATTATAGATGAAACAATTGCCTTGAAATTAGCTGAGGAAGGCTATTTCTATATTATGCATCGATTCCAACCAGAGAAGCGTTTAGACTTCGTTAAGGATATGCAAAAACGCGGATTATACGCATCCATTAGTGTTGGTGTAAAAGAAGAGGAATATCGCTTTATTGAAGAATTAGCTACAAATAACCTAACACCAGAATATATTACAATCGATATTGCACATGGTCATTCCAATGCAGTAATCGAAATGATTCAACATATTAAAAAGACACTTCCAGGAAGCTTTGTTATTGCCGGTAATGTCGGAACTCCAGAAGCAGTAAGAGAATTAGAAAATGCTGGTGCTGACGCTACTAAAGTAGGAATTGGACCTGGTAAAGTATGTATAACAAAAATTAAAACGGGCTTTGGTACTGGCGGATGGCAATTAGCTGCACTTCGTTGGTGTGCAAAAGCAGCCAGCAAACCAATCATTGCTGACGGTGGCATTCGTACACACGGTGATATTGCGAAGTCTGTCCGTTTTGGCGCTAGCATGGTCATGATTGGTTCTCTATTTGCCGGACACGAGGAATCACCTGGTGAAACAGTTGAGAGAGATGGCAAGCTATATAAGGAATACTTTGGTTCCGCTTCTGAATTCCAAAAGGGTGAAAGAAAGAATGTAGAAGGTAAAAAAATGCTAGTGGAGCATAGAGGCTCACTAAAGGATACACTAATTGAAATGGAGCAAGATCTTCAATCTTCTATTTCCTATGCTGGTGGCAAAACGCTCGATGCTATTCGTAATGTGGATTATGTAATCGTTAAAAACTCTATTTTTAATGGTGACAAAGTATACTAAAAAAAAACGAACACATTCTTGTCATTACAGAATGTGTTCGTTTTTCTATGCTACCGAAAAGGTGTTGATACTTTCCCTCTGTTACCTTTTTTGAATCGCTCAACTGAATAAGGGCACTGATACTTCCCCTCTGTTACCTTTTTCGACTCACCCAACCAAAAAAGGGCACTGATACTCTTCCTCTGTTACCTTTTTTCCTCGCTCAACCAAAAAAAGGGCACTGATACTATCCCTCTGTTACCTTTTTCGGCTCGTTCATCCGAAAAAGGGCACTGAGTCTATCTCTCTGTTACCTTTTTTGACTCGCTCAACCAAAAAAGGGCACTGATACTTCCTCTCTGTTACCTTTTTCTCCTCACCCTACCAAAAAAGGGCACTGAGTCTCTTTCTCTGTTACCTTTTTTGACTCGCTCAACCCAAAAAGGGCACTGATACTTCCCCTCTGTTACCTTTTTCGACTCGCTCAACCGAAAAAGGGCACTGACACTCTTCCTCTGTTACCTTTTTCGACTCACCCAACCTAATAAGGGCACTGAGTCTATCTCTCTGTTACCTTTTTCGACTCGTCCAACCGAATAAAGGCACTGACCGCTTCTCTCTGTTACCTTTTTCGACTCACCCAACCAAAAAAGGGCACTGACACTCTTCCTCTGTTACCTTTTTTCCTCGCTCAACCAAAAAAAGGGCACTGAGTCTATCTCTCTGTTACCTTTTTTGACTCACTCATCCGAAAAAAGGCACTGAGACTCTCTCTCTGTTACCTTTTTCTCCTCACCCAACCAAAAAAGGGCACTGACACACTCTCTCTGTTACCTTTTTCTCCTCACCCAACCAAAAAAGGGCACTGAGACTCTCCCTCTGTTACCTTTTCCGACTCACCAACCCAAAAAAGGGCACTGACACACTCCCTCTGTTACCTTTTCCAACTCACCCAACCCAAAAAAGGCCACTGACACACTCCCTCTGTTACCCTTTCCTCCTCCCCCAACCAAAATAGGCCACCAACTATCCCATCCGCATAAAAATACCACAGCTAGAAACACTGTGGCAAAGCGAAATTTTTTCTTATCTCATAAAAAAAAGGTGAGCACTGTTTGAAAGTGCTCACCCTATTTAATCTAGTCCACCATCTTTTGAAGTTGATGTAACTGGAATGTACGAACTGATCTTGGTAAGAAACGACGAATTTCATCTTCGTTATACCCTACTTGAAGACGCTTCTCGTCAATAATAATCGGTCTTCTTAATAGTCCTGGGTTTTCTTGGATTAATTGATATAGCTCCTTCATTGGTAATTGCTCAATGTCTACATCAATCTCCTTGAAAACTTTCGACCGTTCTGAAATAATTTCCTCGGTACCGTCTTCAGTTAGGCGTAAAATCCCTTTTATTTCTTCGAATGTTAACGGTTCCGAAAAGATATTTCTTTCTTTGTATGGTATATTGTTTTCTTGAAACCATGCTTTTGCCTTTCTGCAGGATGTACAACTTGGTGTAACGTAAAGTGTTACCATGTAATTACTTCCTTTCTCTCTATAAGAGATTTAACAAAAACTCATCCACAGATGTATTTCCTATGGTTCAATCTTTGAAAGACCAGGCCTTGCCCATATAAAAAACTGATATAGTTATTCTTATAAATATCTTTAATTCAATATAATTTTATTACAGCTAATCTGCACTGTCAACCTTACTTTCTTTACTCAGTGATAATTAGTATATTAATTATAACACAAGGAAAAGCCACATTGGAAAGTATGCCCAAAAAGGTTTGTAAATTATGCAGAAATAAATGTTTTATTTTATTTACTTATGTAAATTCATTTTTATCTCCATTACATAGCTATTTCCCTCTACAGACATTCTTTCGGGATCCACCCTACTTCGCCAGTATATTTCTTTACTAAAGCATAACCCTTTTCTCCATGATTCTTTTATACTCCATTTCGTCATACACTAACCAATAACTACTATTACTTTATCATGAAAACCTTACCATTTGGATTCTTTCATTCCAATGCTACTTTTTTGCTACCTTCTACTTCCCAATATTATCCATAACCATTACAATACCAATAGGGACAAATTACTATCTAAGTTAAGCTGCTCCTAGGGGGAAATTATATGAAGCCTACTGCAAAAGAAATATGGTCCATACCGAATATTCTATCTTACATAAGACTGCTTTTAATTCCGATTTTCGTTTATATTTACATAACCGCAAACAGTACGTCCGATTATTATGTAGCAGCACTTATCATTTTATTATCAGGACTAACAGATATGTTAGATGGGCTTATCGCCCGGAAGTTTAATCAAATAACCGAACTCGGTAAAACAATAGATCCTATTGCAGACAAGTTAACACAGGCAGCTATTGTTGGATGCTTGATGTTTCGGTATGACTACATGTGGATACTAGTCCTATTACTAGTTGTGAAAGAATTGTTCATGGGTATAAACGGACTAATCCTTCTGAAAAAAGGTAAAAAGTTAGATGGGGCCATGTGGTTCGGAAAAGTTTCTACAGCTATATTTTACGCTGCAGCATTTATCCTTATTGCTTTTCCTGAAATCAGCCCACACTACGCCTCACTCCTGATGTTGATTACAGGCGTATTTCTAGCGTTATCGTTCATCTTATATATTCCGGAATTTTTAAAGCTATATCGGAATGCATCTTAAGACCGCCAATTTAGGCGGTCTTTTTTAAAATCACGGTTATTTTCCTATTATCGCGTCCAATGGCATTTGTCCTTCTCCTATCCCCTCAAATCCCCCTTTCGACATATCCATGTCGACCGCCGTCTCTTTTTAAGAATTATTGTAATCTTTCGACATTTAGAAGGGTTTTTGTTTTATTATGTGGAATAAGTATTGCTAAAGCATTAGCATGACGATGATACTTTCCTTTCTTTTTATAGCTAATTTTACTCACCTAGTAATATCACAAGCAAAAATTCAATATGCTACTTAAAAAGGTCTAGAAAAGCAACGACCAAAGGGGGTTACTTGTGTGTCAGATGAAGTTCTAAAAATTGTAGACCTACATACACACTTCTTTACCGATCAAGGAGAAATTCCTGCTGTAGATGGTGTAAGTATTACTGTACATAAGGGAGAAGTAGTTGGCATTGTCGGTGAATCAGGCTGTGGAAAAAGTGTTACCTCTCTATCGATTATGCAATTGGTACCCAGTCCTCCCGGAAAAATCGTAGGAGGGTCCATCTATTTTAAAGATGAAGATCTTCTAAAAGCATCAAAGAAAAGAATCAAAGACATACGAGGTAATGAAATATCTATGATATTCCAAGAACCAATGACCTCGTTAGACCCATTATTCACAATTGGTAATCAGTTGCGCGAGGCAATTCGAATCCATCAAAAGGTATCTAAAAATAAAGCTAACCAAAAGTCGATTGAGATGCTTAAGCTAGTAGGAATACCACGCGCAGAGGAAGTCATGAACGAATATCCACATCAATTATCCGGTGGTATGCGACAGCGGGTGATGATTGCCATCGCGATGTCTTGTGATCCAGAGATACTGATTGCCGATGAACCAACAACCGCATTAGATGTGACGATACAAGCTCAGATTCTAGACCTCATGAAGAAGTTAAATAAAGAGAAGGATACTGCTATTTTATTGATTACACATGACCTCGGTGTCGTAGCTGAAATCTGTGACCGAGTAGTGGTTATGTATGCTGGTCAAGTAGTAGAAGAAGGCACCACCCGAGAGATATTAAAAGATCCAACACATCCCTATACGAAGGGGCTAATCCGCTCCATTCCAAAACTCCATGAAAAAAATCAAAAACTATACTCCATCCCTGGTACGGTTCCAAAACCCAAGATGGGGATGAACGGCTGCAGGTTCAAAGATCGTTGTGAATTCGCCTTTGAACGTTGCAGTACAGAAACTCCCGAACTATTTTCCTTAGCTAACAATCGTTCCAGCCGGTGCTTTTTATTAAACGATGGAGAAAGGAAGGTAGTACATGATGCACAATCCAATATTAGAAGTTAATCATTTAAAGAAATACTTTGACATCCGTGGTGGGGTGCTTGGAAAAAAGGTGGGCGAGGTAAAGGCAGTAGATGATGTTTCATTTACCGTTAACCCCGGAGAAATATTAGGAATCGTTGGAGAGTCCGGCTGTGGTAAATCGACAACCGGAAAAAGCATACTCCGACTGATTGAACCTACTGATGGAGAAGTAAAATTTGAAGGGCAGGACGTAACGAAGCTGAACGCCGAATCGATGAGAAGGCTACGCCGAGATATGCAAATCATTTTCCAAGATCCGTATGCTTCTTTAAACCCGAGGCATACCGTGGAAAAGATTATTAGCGAGCCTCTCTTAGTTCATGGCATGAGCAAATTAGAACGCAAAGCTCGTGTGAAGGAATTGTTAGAGGTTGTTGGGCTCAGCAACTATCACGCCTCCCGCTACCCACATCAATTCAGTGGGGGACAAAGACAGCGGATTGGTATTGCAAGAGCATTAGCGAATAACCCAAAACTCATTATCTGTGATGAGCCTGTGTCAGCACTTGATGTTTCCGTACAATCACAAATTCTCAACTTAATGGAAAGCTTACGCGATCAATTTAACTTAACCTATGTCTTTATCGCTCATGATTTAAGCGTAGTTAAGCATATCAGTGATCGTGTAGGTGTTATGTATTTAGGTAGATTGGTAGAACTAACGGAAAAAGACAAACTCTACGATGAACCGAAACACCCATATACAAAAGCACTTCTTTCCGCTGTACCAGTACCTGACCCGGATGTGGAAAAGGAAAGAATTATATTGCAAGGTGATGTTCCAAGTCCATCTAATCCACCTTCTGGCTGCGCATTTCACACCAGATGCCCGATGGCGATGGAGATTTGCAAACAGGTAAGGCCTGAGTTTGAACCAGTTGAGGTTAATCATTTTGTTGCCTGTCATTTATACAATGAGACAGCGCAATGAAATATTACAATATTAAAATGTTAATAGGGGGAATTTATGTGAAGTTTAAACAATCACTGTTTATCACACTATTTCTAGCTTTTCTTTTATTATTGGCTGCATGTAGTGGTGGCAATGAGACTGAGGAAACAGACAATCCAACAGATACTGACTCTACCGAAACAGATGATACGGAAAACGAAACCGAAGAAGCAGCAGCTGGTGGCGGGGATCAAGTTCTAATCTTTGCACGTGGTGGTGATTCAGAGAGTCTTGACCCTGGTAGTACAACAGATGGGGAATCCTCTAGGGTAACAAAGCAGGTGTTAGAAGGGTTACTTGATTTTGATAAGGAATCTTTTGAGGTAGTTCCTTCGTTAGCCCACGACTGGAAAGTTTCTGAGGACGGGTTAACCTATACCTTTTATTTAGAAGAAGGGGTAACATTCCATGACGGAACAGAGTTTAATGCAGAGGCAGTTAAGGTTAACTTTGAACGTTGGTCAGATCCAGAACACGATTATTCCTTTTCAGATGATGGCTACGTCTACTCCATGTACGGAACGATGTTTGGCGGGTACAAAGGAGATGAGGGGCATGTCATTAAGGAAATTAACGTCATCAATGATCATGAAATCGAATTTGTCTTAAATCGACCTTTAGGGTTCTTCTTACAGAATATGGCGATGTCCTACTTTGCTATTACGTCACCAGCTGCTCTTGAGGAATTTGGTTCAAGAATTAATGAAAATCCAGTGGGTACTGGTCCTTTTAAATTTGTCAGCTGGAGTAAGGATGATTCCATAGTTTTAGAGAAATTTGAAGACTATCGTGTCGAGGGGCAGCCAAAATTAGACCGTGTCGTATTTACGGTTATTCCGGATAACGCGGCGCGCCTTATCGCACTTCGTTCTGGAGAAATTGACATTATGGATGGATTAAATCCAGATGATGCTGCCGGCGTTGAAACAGATGAAAATCTAATTCTTCACGAACGGGCAGAGAATAACTTTGGTTATGTTGGCTTTAATGTTGAAAAGGAACCATTTACAAATAAAACACTACGTCAAGCCATCAGTTATGCTATCGACCGTGAAGCGATTGCAGATGCCTTATATGCTGGGTATGCTGTACCAGCTAAAAACCCATTACCTCCAAGCTATATGGGGTATAACGATGAAATAGAAGGCTATCCATATGATGTTGACAAAGCGAAGGAGCTATTAGCCGAAGCTGGTTATGCAGATGGACTGGAAATCGAATTATGGACAATGCCTGTTGCTCGTCCATATATGCCAGACCCAGAAACTGTTGCGGTTATTATTCAAAGTAATTTAGCTGACATCGGCATTACGGCTAAGATTGTCAGAGAAGAATGGGCTCCATATCTTGAGAAAACAATGAACGGGGACCATCAAATGTATATGCTGGGCTGGTCCGGTACGAATGGGGACCCTGATTATTTCTTAAGTAGCTTACTTCACGGTAGTAATGTTGGAACGAGTAACCGTGAATTCTATGCTAATCCAGAAGTAGATAAGTTACTTGATGCAGCTAAAGTAGCTATAGACCAAGATGAACGTGCTGAATTGTATAAACAGGCACAAGCCCTAATAGCAGAAGATGCTCCAATGGTTCCATTAGTGCACTCTCGACCTGTATTAGCAACAACATCACAAGTAAAGAATTATGTACCACACCCATCAACAAGCGAATCCTTAGCAGAAGTCGAAATTGAGAATTAATGTAACAGAGATAAGGGTAGTAGTACTTTCTACTACCCTTCCCTCTTATAGACTTGGATTTCCCAAAAGACTGAGGTGAAAGAATGTTCTCCTATACCGTCCGTCGTTTACTAATGCTCATTCCCGTCTTAATCGGGATGACACTCATTACATTTTCTATTGTCCATCTAATCCCAGGTAACCCTGCACAAGTCATCTTAGGAGAAACCGCAAGCGAAACAGCCATAAGAGACTTGGAAGAAAGCATGGGACTAAACGAACCATATGCCATACAATATTCCATTTATATAGCTGATCTACTTCAGGGTGATTTAGGAACATCATTAAAAACAAAGACGCCTATCGCCGAAGAAATATGGCCTTATATTGCAGCTACATTTGAATTAACCTTATTTGCGATGGCGTTCGCAATCATTATCGGTGTGAATGCAGGAATTATTAGTGCATGGAGGCAAAATTCGTGGTTTGACTTTCTCGCCATGTTAGTTGCTCTAATTGGCGTATCGATTCCCGTGTTCTGGTTGGCATTAATGGAGCAATGGATTTTTGCTCAAGAACTAAGCTGGTTTCCTTCGAGCGGAAGACAAGATAATCGAGATCCAATGGAACCTATTACATATTTTTATGTACTGGATTCGATATTACATGGTGATTTTTCTAGGACCGTGACCATATTAAAGCACTTAGTATTACCAAGCATCGCCTTAGGAACCATTCCTATGGCTATTATCGCTAGGATGACTCGTTCCAGCATGCTAGAGGTCATGAAGTCAGATTACATTAGAACCGTACGTGCTAAAGGATCTGGCCAGTTCTTAATCATTTATAAGCATGCGCTTAAAAATGCCTTGATCCCTGTCCTAACTGTCATCGGTCTTCAAACCGGAGTTCTATTAGGTGGCGCAATATTGACCGAAACGATATTTAGTTGGCCAGGTGTTGGTCGTTATATCTACGAGGCTATTACGTATCGGGACTACCCGGTTATACAGTCCGGCATCTTAGTTATTGCTTTTTTATTTGTGATCATTAATCTGGTTGTAGACCTACTCTATAAATTTATTGATCCAAGGATTAATTACTAAGGGGGGCGGGTCATGAAAATACAAGATAAGAATGAAACAACCACACAACATAATCATTTGAGCGTTACCATGCAACCAGAACAAGAAGACATAAGAGCCATATCACCATGGAAGGATTCCTTACGTCAGCTGCGTAAAAACCCTTTCGCAATAGCCGGTATGATTATCATTCTCTTTTTCATTTTAATTGCTCTCTTGGCTCCTTTGATTACGTCCTATCCATACGATAAGATTAATCCAGTTAATCGCCTACAGCCGCCTTCTGGTGAGCATTGGTTTGGTACTGATGATGTTGGGAGAGATATTTTTACGAGAATCGCTTATGGGGCAAGGATATCCCTACAGGTTGGATTTTTCGCTGTTACAGGTGCTCTTCTTTTCGGTACCTTGCTTGGCGTTATTGCTGGGTATTATGGAAGATGGATTGATATGATCATTTCACGTATATTTGATATTTTACTAGCCTTTCCTAGTATTCTCCTTGCCATTGCGATTGTAGCAATCTTAGGAGCGTCTCTACAAAATGCGTTAATCGCTATTGCGATTGTTAATATCCCGATATTTGGTAGACTAATACGATCTAAAGTAATTAGTTTACGAGAAGAAGAATTTATTATGGCAGCAAGAGCCCAAGGGATGAAGAATGGAAGAATTATTTTTCATCACATACTACCAAATAGTGTTGCCCCGATAATCGTTCAAGCAACATTAAGCTTTGGTACCGCTATTTTAGAAGCAGCAGCACTTGGGTTCCTAGGGCTCGGCGCTCAGCCACCTGATCCAGAATGGGGAGCAATGCTAGCAAGCTCTCGTGACTTTATCCAATTAGCACCATGGACATTAATTTTCCCAGGTGTATCGATTATGTTAGTCGTATTAGGGTTTAACCTTGTTGGAGATGGGTTAAGGGATGCACTTGATCCGAAAATGAAGAATTAGGAAATATAAAGGGATTAGCTCCTAATGTTGGGGGCTAATCCCTTTTATCCTAGCAAGTTTAAACATCTCGCGGAAATCTATGACACCCCTTCTTACCACCAAAACCATTAGTTTGAAGAATTTGTCTTTACCGCTGATAGCCGCTTTTTAGCTGTTCTGATGTCAGGCGTAATAAGGCGATGTTTTTTTGCCTTTGCTAGACCAAATAATGGCATATTACCGTACACCGATTCATAGCTTCCCTTTGGAACGGAATAGGTTTCATGATAAATACCGACTGCATCATTATCTCCGACCTTCTGATTAAACTCTCTCCAGGCAGCTAAATGTTTAGCCCCCCTAGCATAGGCTAGTAAATCATCTGTTGACCGCCAATAGGAAATCATAATAGTTGTACGCAATCCATAGAAGCTCTCCATGGAAAGAAAGCCTAATTCGTCTTTATTCGCATATAACTCCCTGATCATGCCGGGCATAGCTTTAAACACCGGAAACCATTTATGGATTGCCCATCGTTTATTAATCCTCATTCCAATCATAAATACGACGACATCCTCATTATTTTCTGTTGTGTATCTACCTGGATATACTTTCTGCCCCATCCATACTCCCCCTTAACTTAATTTATTTATCGTATCCTTACACCACTTCATTTCAGCGGCCGTTATTTGCTTACCGTAATCTAGCGTAAACAGCCAATATTGCGCATCCGCCTTCTCTATAGAATGAATTTGAATTAATTCCTCTATTTCCTCATATGTGTGAAGCCGTTCTTGTAAAATTTCTTGATAATGCACTAAATAATCGATAGTAGTTTCCTTAGGCTGATGTCGACTAAAGAATAGCTTTAGGAGTACCTCATTCTTTGCCACTGGGATATTTTCTAATGGTGAGGAGAGCCATTGACGAAGTTCCTTCTCCCCTGCTTCGGTAAGTAAGTACTCTTTTATATCTGGTTTTCCATCCTGGGGTATATCTTGTACGGTTGCTAGCCCGTCCTCCACTATTTGCTTCAGCGTTGGATAAATTTGTCCGTAGCTTATTTTCCAAAAGTGATTCAAGCTCGTATCCATCATTTGCTTCATTTGATAGCCTGTTCTACAGCCTGTTGTTAGTAAGCCTAATATTGCATATTTTGTATGATTTGTTTTCGCCATGTTAACACCTATCTTTTTGATATATATCATTATGATATATAAGATACCGTAAGTTGCGAAAATTGGCAATAGGTTTTTTTATTTTTTTCATTAAATTCTCATCACTTCCGTTTACTTTTTACGCAATTGATTGTATATTACTTAGGGACACGAAATACCAGGAGAGGCGACATAACAATGGCGATATTCCTTAAAGAATGGTCTGAACAGCTAAAGACCTACAACCAAAATATTAAACTAGCAATATGGGCCAACATCTTCTCCCAAATCGGGATGGGTATGTTTATGGTCATTTATAATATTTATATCCAAGAGCTTGGACTTAGCCATGATGTTAATGGTCAAGTCATTGCATTAACTGCTCTAGCCACGGCTATTATTCTTGTTCCAGCTGGGATAATGAGTGATAAGCTAGGTAGAAAGCGAGTTATGGCATTTGGCGTGCTACTTACCGGACTAATTCTTATTTTACGTAGTTTAGTAGAACTGCAATCACTTCTATTAATAACAGGGTTTGCTACCGGGGTCTTCACAGCGTTCCTTCAGGTTTCTTCGATTCCCTGGCTCGCAGAGAACTCGAACCCAAAGCAACGTGTTCATCTCTTTAGTCTGCACGCTGCTATTATGACGGCGGCTAATGTCGTTGGCAGTTTACTTGGTGGTACGTTAACGGACTTCTTTTCACTGTTTACCAGTGATTTAAGTGCTATTCGTTTTACATTAATGATTGGGAGTATCTTTTATTTAGTAGCATTCTTCCCCATTATTAAAATGGTTGAGAAGCCGAAACCTAAAGTGGAGAAAGTTGATAGAGTACCATTTAGAGAGTTTTTAAAGGTAAATAAAACTGGTTTTAAGGTCATTGCTTTATTTGCAGTAGCACAGCTATTAATCGGGTTTGGTAGTGGGCTTGTCATTCCCTATTTAAACCTATATTTCGCTGATCGGTTTGCTGCATCTAATTCCATGATTGGACTAATCATTTCATTAGGTCAGGCCGCTACAGCGGTTGCCATGTTTATTGGTCCAGTTGTAGTAAAGAAGGTTGGAGAAGTTCGGGCCGTTGTTTATTTACAGCTTTCCTCTCTTCCGTTTCTATTGTTAACAGCCTATACGGAAAATCTACTCTTAGCTAGCCTTGGATTCTTATTCAGGCAGGCACTTATGAATGCTGGTAACCCGATTCAGTCATCACTTATGATGTCTAAAGTCGATGATTCTGTGAAGGGATTAGCGAACTCGATTAACCAAATGGTATTTCAACTTGGTTGGGCGTTTATGGGACCGGTATCTACTTCGATAGTGATGATGTACGGCTCCTATTGGGGGTATGCACATATCTTTACGATAACGGCAGGATTGTATCTAATTGGATCGGTTTACTTCTTTGTTGTATTTCGTCGATTGAAATCTACAGAAGAAGAATAGTTTGAGGAATAACGAAGAGAGATTGCCCTCCGTTATGGGCGATCTCCCTTATAGTCTAATCATTATTTCTTCCTTACCTGATTGTCGTAATTCTACAATGGTTTCGCCTCGGTAATTTTGTGCTTCTTTGATTACTTGTTTGAGAAGTGGTTTGATCAATTGTTTATGAATAGGAGTCAATGTTGTGGAATGATTGTCATAGGAGTTATTGGTTCGTCTTATAATCCTTTTCCAAACCATATTCGTACAAATTATGTTGGTTCCAAGATGTAATACAAAGTAGGGTACTGGAATGGTAAATCCTCTATTCTTACTCGTTCTTATCGTTACTTTAATCATTCTCTTACTCTACGAATATAGCGACTTTATCGCCATCTCCTGATACGATATCGACGATTTGACCTTCTACTTCTTGATCAATTGCTTCTAAAATAAGATTAATATCTATATCCTTTACATATTTCTCTGCCTCTGGAATATTAGCTGCTATGCCGTGGCCAGCCTTCAATACTGCCTGACATAGTCTTATTGGCAAGTTAACATTAACGATATCACTTTCATTGGATTGAATTCTAACCTTTAACGTTTTATTGAGATAATTGGAAGACTTCCCCTTCTCATCTTTATCCTTTAATACCGCTATTAACTCACCTGCTTTATCTGCATCAATCTTCCCTTCTTCCATCATCTTTAATATTTTTGAAATCTCTTCCTTCACTTTAATCTCCTCCTTATTCTTTTAACATTTTAATTGCTTCGTCAGGTGTAATTTCCCCTTTTTCCAGCATACCAAGAATTGCACGTTCATCTAGGACATTCTTTTGTCTTGTTTCATATCCTAATGCTTGAATAATATCATTTAATTTTCCTCTAACAGTTGGATATGAAATTCCTAGCTCCTTTTCAACTTCTTTAATATTCCCTCTCGCAACCATAAAGGTTTCAATAAAGTCTAGCTGCTCCTTGGATAAAAGGTTAAATTTGGAAAGTGAAAAGTCATTTTCAATTGTTGTATGGCAGTGGTTACATTGAAGTTTCGTTACGATTAATGTATTGCTACAAACTGGACATTGCGTAATTAATGGATGTGTCATGATAATCCCTTTCCTTATTTTGCTATCATTATATACAACTTCAGTATTTTTGTAAACATGAAATTAAATAATTTAATATTTATTATCCATTATATTAATATTTTTAATCAACAAGTTAATAATATTAATACACAACCCACACCCCCGACCAACAAGTAATCGTTTCCTATGTCTAAAGAACTATAAATTCACATGAATTTAACAGTGACTTTACATTACGTTGGTATAATTTACTATATACTAGAATGCTAATGTGGAGGTTTTACATTGAACAGCTCTGATAAGAATAAAAGCCGAAACAAACGGGAAAGAAGCCTACGAAGTCGTATCCTAACGATATTCATTATTCTTTTAACCCTTACAGTCGTCGCAGTAGGTGTAAGTGCGTACACGATTTCTCGTAATACCACAATGGAAGCAATCGAAAATAGACTCGTACGTGAAGCCGACTTAATTGAATATCTGGTGGACAATTTAAAATTTGTTTATCCCAGTGACGATCAATATGATTACTTCATGCAGCAGGTTAACATCAGTGTACGTGACCAACAAACAAAGCTAACCAATGATGAAATCGTCTCCGATTATTTTTATACGAAAGATGATGAACTCATTCCATTTAAAGTTAGTGAAAACACCCTTCCGCCGATATCCGATTCCTTGCTAGAAACCATACTAAATGCAGAGGATGGCATCCTACATACTTCAATTGACGGAAAGGACTTCACATTAAGTATTAAAGCGATTAATAACCTTGAGGGGAAATATGTATTAGTTGTACCGACCGCTACCTATATGAAGCCAGTTAATCAACTCGCTATCATTATGATTAGTATTATTCTTATTGGTATTCTAATATCCTCATTCGTCATTACTATTTTTACCAATAACATATCAAAACCTCTTTCCATCTTAAGAGAAAAAATGAAGAAAGTGCGAAATGGTGATTTACGAGAGGATTCCACTGAAATAAAGACGAGCATCCCAGAGGTATCTTCCTTGGATAGAAGCTACAATGCTATGATTAATCATATGCGTTCCATGCTCCACCAAATTAAAGATACAACCATTAACCTTGAACAAACGGGCACAGAGCTACAGCAATCGTCTGAAAATACACTTGCATCTAGTCAAGATTTAATTGATGCTATACAGACTGTAAAAGTAGGAGCGGAACAAACCGCAAGTAGCTCAGAGGGAAGTTCGGAATCGTTTAAAATTATGAAGGATAAAATTGAACAAATGATTGAAAGTATGGGAGAAATCTTTTCCAGTGCCAATCAAATGAACCACTCCGCACAACATGGTGAAAAAAATATGACAGAATTAATTAACACGATCAATACATTTAAGCAAGAGTTCGAACACTTAACTAAGACAATCCAACATGTCCAATCCTATTCAAAGTCCATTAATAAGCTAGTTGGGCTGATTCAAGGCATTGCAGAACAAACTAAATTACTATCTTTAAATGCATCTATTGAGGCTGCCCGCGCAGGAGATGCTGGTAAAGGCTTCGCTGTAGTCGCAAATGAAGTAGGTAAACTCGCGGAACAATCGTCTAATGCCGCGGAACAGATCACCGAGTCCATTTCTAACATGGAACAGGTCACTGAGACCGCGACAAATGAATTTGAAAATATGTTAGTCAAGACAACCAATACACTAATTAAGTCTAATGAAGCCAAGTTTTCAATAGATGAAATGATGCAAGAGATTTTCGAGGTAAGTACAGAGCTTCAAGGTGTTCAAGGGGAATTAAAGGAACTAGAGCAGCTATTACCGTCATTAGAAAAAGAAACATTTGGCTTCCTATCGGTATCACAAGAGACACTGGCAAGCGCAGAAGAAATGCTTGCAAGTAGTGAAGGTCAGATAAAGCAGATGGAACATACACATGAGGTCGGATTAAAGCTTACCGACATATCGAAATCACTAACAGAAAGTACAAAGCAATTTACTATCCAGTAGTAGGTAGATAACTCTACCATAATCGTGATGAACTAAACTGAGGCTGGGACATAACTAAAAGAATTTAATGTAAAACCGAATAATACACGATACTAGCTCATCATTCGGTTTTTACTTTAAGATAAATTCTTTTGTCCCAGCCTCAGTATTTTTATGACCGAACATCATCCGATACGATTTACGACCTGAGGCTTTTACTTTATAAATATCAAAATGCATACAAAAAGACCGGCACTGTGGCCGGTCTTTTCTATATTCATCAAAGGGGGAAGATGAAATTCATTATATAGTTTATCCAAAACGTCCAGAAATATAATCTTCTGTGCGATTATCTCTTGGTTTTGTAAAAATAGTATTGGTTTCGTCCATCTCTACTACTTCTCCATTTAAGAAAAAGGCTGTAAGATCAGAGATACGAGCTGCTTGTTGCATATTATGCGTTACGATGATAATGGAGTAATCCTTTTTCAACTCTTGAACAAGGTCCTCAATCTTTAATGTAGACTTTGGATCTAGCGCTGAGGTAGGCTCATCCATTAGGATAACATCTGGTTCGATTGCTAGTGTACGAGCTATACATAAACGTTGTTGCTGTCCACCGGAAAGTCCGTAAGCATTTTCCTTTAATCGATCCTTCACTTCATCCCAAATATAAGCACCACGAAGACTTTTCTCCACGATTTCATCTAAAATCTTTTTATTACGGATTCCATGAATTCTTGGACCATAGGCAATATTATCGTAGATTGATTTTGGAAATGGATTTGGTTTTTGGAATACCATACCTACGTGAGTTCTCAAATCTTCTACTTTGAATGATTTATCTAGAATACTCCTGCCTTTGTAATTGATTTCACCAGTTGTGCGGACTGTTGGAACTAATTCCACCATACGATTTAACGTTTTTAAATAGGTCGATTTACCACAGCCAGATGGACCAATAATGGCTGTTACCTCTTTTTCATTAATTGTAAGATTTATATCTTTTAAAGCATGTGTCTCACCATACCAAAGGTTTAACTCCTTTGTGTCAAACACAATATTTTGATTCGCAAGGCTAGGAGATACCGCAACGGTTTCACTATTATTTAACATACTACTATTCTCCTTAACTGTTAAAAGACTCAAGACTATATCCTCCTTAACTTAGAAACGTTGTTGGAACTTATTTCGGATAAAGATTGCCGCCGAATTCAATACAAACAATAGCAGTAATAAAACGACAATAGTTGCTGCTGCTAGGTTTGCATATTCTGCTACTAAGGATGAATCTAATGTCCAATAGTAAATTTGCATTGGAAGTGCTGTAAATTTATCAAAGATTCCTTCAGGAAACGGTATAATTAATGCCGGAATTCCAATTACAGTAAGTGGCGCTGTCTCACCAATTGCACGGGAAAGTGCTAATATCGCACCTGTTAATATTCCAGGTAAGGCCGCTGGTAAGATCACATTCCTAATGGTTTGCCATTTGGTAGCACCCATTCCGTATGATGCTTCACTTAAATAGCCTGGAACTGCACGAATTGCTTCCTGTGCGGCAACTATTACAATCGGAAGGATTAAAAGTGATAGTGTCAACCCACCAGCTAGAATAATATTTCCCATGCTCATTGCACGAACAAAAATGGTTAATCCTAAAATCCCATAAACGATTGACGGTACACCAGCAAGGTTAGCAATATTCGTTTGGATGATAGATTGAAAGCGTCCTTTTTTAGCATATAACTCTAGGTAAATGGCTGTTCCAATACCTAGAATTAAAGTAACTGGTGCTACTACAAGCATCATCCAGACAGTACCTAAAATAGCTCCCATGATACCCGCACGTTCAGCATCCGTTGATAGTCTGCCAGTTAGAAAGTTCCAGTCTATCCAACCAATACTATCTGCTACAACACGATATATTAAGATTGCTAAAACAATAAGTCCAAAGAGGGTTGCTACTAGAAATAAGCCTTTTAATAAATTATTCTTCAGAATTCGCGGACCCATACGCTTCGATACTTTATCTGCATCTATATATTTCATCTTAGTATTCCTCCCTAAACTTACGAGAGACGTATCTTGCAAGTAGATTCATAATCAGTGTAAAGACAAATAGTGTCATTGCTACCGCGTAAAGGCTGTAATATACGGTTGTACCTGCAGCGGCTTCTCCACCAGAAACTTCTACTATATATGCTGTCATCGTCTGCATAGATTGGGTAATATCAAAGGTAAAGTTTTTCGAGCTACCACTAGCGATTGTAACAATCATAGTCTCACCAATAGCACGTGAAATACCTAGTACAAATGACGCAATAATTCCGGACAGTGCTGCTGGCATAACAACTTTAAATGTTGTTTCTAGCTTTGTTGCCCCCAGTCCTAACGCACCTTCGCGGATGGAATTAGGAACAGATGACATAGCGTCTTCAGATAAAGAAGCAATCATTGGAATAATCATGATTCCCATTACGATACCTGGACTTAATATATTGGTAGCCCCTACTTCCGGCCAAATAGAACGGATTAGTGGTGTAACAAATGTGAAGGCAAAAAATCCGTATACAATAGTAGGAATCCCTGCAAGTATTTCTAGCATTGGCTTTAATACTCTTCTTACACGATCAGAGGCATATTCACTTAAATATATGGCGGCCATTAGTCCAATTGGGCCTGCTACAAGCATGGCAATTAAGGTAGAAATAATAGTACCATTAATAAGTGGTAATACACCAAATTCAGGGTTTTGACTAATTGGTTTTAATACCGTTCCGCTAAAAAATTCCCAGATAGGAACACGTTTAAAGAATTCAATTGTTTCCGAGAGCAATGTCAGTACGATTCCAATCGTAGTTAAAACAGTAATAATCGCAAACAGGAATAACAGTATCGGAATAGCTTTCTCTGTTACTGCCGATAAGCTCTTAGACTGCTTGTTTTGCTCTATCATACTTTTCACATCTATCGCATCATTGCGATTAGGCTTACTGTTTGCTGCCATCTCTTTGCAGCTCTCCTTCCAAATCTAAAAGTCACAATAAGATGAGAGCATAATGGTGCCCTCATCTTATGGTATATTGTTTGCAAAATTCTATGTCAGTTCGTATTCAATTATTGTAATGCTTTCAACTCATCGATTAGAGACTGTACTTCCTCGTCCGGAATTGGAGCGAAACCAGTTTCACCTGCTAATCTGTTGATGTTCTCCATTACATAGATTGCATAGTCTAATACTTCTGGTTTTTCTTTAGCATTGTTCACGTTCAAGTAAGTGAATACTGGACGAGTGTAATCTGCATAGTCACCATCTTCAGCAATTGTATCTAGAGAAGGAGCAACCGGTCCATCACCAAAGTCAATTGATACAGCATTTACTTTATCTTTATTGCTGTCATAATATCCAAATCCGAAGAATCCAATTGCATTCTCATCTTCAGAAACTAGTGTTACTAGAGTTGAGTAATCTTGTTGAAGGTTAATGCCATCAACTAGATCTTGTTTATCAAGAATATTTTCATGGAAGAATTCATATGTTCCATGGTTTTCATTTGGACCATAAGTTTGAATCTTTTCATTTGGCCAGTCAGGATTTACGTCAGACCAGTTTTCATATTCTCCAAGGAAAATAGAAACTACTTGATCTGGAGTTAATTCTGTAGCGAAATCATTATCAGGGTGTACTACAATTGTTAAACCATCTAGAGCAACTTTCATTTCTAATACTTCAATACCTAACTCATCTGCTTTTTCTTTTTCTTCATCTTTGATATAACGTGATGCATCGTTAAAGTCTGTACCATTTTCTTGCAAGAATTTTTCAAATCCTGCACTTGTTCCCGCACGGCTTACTTCAACAGATACTTTTGGTTGTTCGTTTGTCATATATTCTTCAGCAATTCTAGACATTAACGGATAAACTGTACCAGATCCATCGATTACTACACTACCATCTAATTCGCTTGAAGCTTCTTCCTCTTCTGATTCAGTATCAGTTCCGTTATCTGCGTTTTCTGTAGATGTTTCTTCAGAACTTTTGTCGTCGTCAGAATTGTCTTCGTCTTTGTCATTCCCACAAGCTACTAGCATTACTGCTAATGCAGCTACAAATAGGAACATCAAGTACTTTTTGAATTTCATCTAAATTGTCCTCCCCAAAGTGCAATTTATATTTATTTAAGGGTTATCCCCTCTCACAGATTTAAGTATAAGAGACAAATGTTAAGTGGATATGTTCCAAATGTAAATCGTTTGTAAATTCCTATCATATAGAAATAGATTTAATTTTAAGTCTATTTTCCTATTTTTTAGTATTGCACCTTTTATTCAGTAGACAGCTATGAAAATATCATGCTAAACTTTTAAGTAAGGGAGAAAAGAGGGGAATAAAGATGAATCTGTGGATGAGAAAAATAGCCGTCGCTTTAATCGCAATCGTAACATTTGGTTTATATACGCCTACTTATTTAATTGCAGATGAAGATAATAATGAGGTTGTTAGTCCAAAAGAGAATGATAGTAGTGCCATTCCTACTGAGATTCGCACGGAAGTTGAAGAAGAAACAGATGTCATTAGCTCCTTAACGGAAAAGGCTAAAGAACAAAGCTTTGTAAAATTCGGACCGAAGATTTCACAAAAAGTAGAAAATGAATTCACACAAATCATCTTACCTAAGATGGAACTAGCATTAGAGACTATTCTTGCAAAAGAAGATGCATCCTATCTTTCCATTACGGAGCAGCCATCACATGGCTATGGAGAAAGAATATTTAATGTATACAATGAGTTAACGAAAGAAGATATCGCGAAATTCCACGTAAGACGTGACAATAGACCACAAGATGGATACTGGTTTAACTTCCACTACCACTTAAAAGATGATAATTTTGAAGTACATCATCTATTAGGTGAAATATATTGGGATAAAAACACGCCACCAAAGTGGATGTCATAAGGTAAAACCTCCTAGATGTAGGAGGTTTTTTTATTTTACATCTTATAGCAACTCATACAAGTTAGTTAGTTGCACATCCATCTCGTTCTGTGGATCATCTAGTGGAAATATTCGTGCTGTATTATTTTCATTGACCTGCTGAATATACACCTGTTTACCGTTATACCACACACGCTTCATATCTGGTGATTGTGCAATATCAGCTGCTCTCATCCGGTGCATCTTAATCCACCTCCAGTATAATTGGGCCAGACTCGTTAAGTCCCGCTAAATCAACCTCTTGTTCATGGTGAAGCGCATCAAGTGGAAAAACTTTCGCTTTATCATAATTCACTTCTTGAATATAAACGGGAATGCCATGATAATTCACATTTACAAATACATCAGATTGAAGAATCTTTTCTGCTCGATCATTATCCATCTCTTTCTCCTCCTATAGCTCCTTTGTCATTTATTTTTCACGTTTAAAACATGTACTATTCGAGGATTAATTGGGTTGATTTGATACATTTTTCCAGTTCCGTTTATACCGATAAATAGACGAGCGGATTCCCAATAGAAATCCGCTCGTCCGAAATGATGATAGATAATAATTCCTTTGCTTTTAAATTAAACAACTATTAATTACTACTATATGTTCTTTTATGCTAAAACGGCCAATTGCTTTTCAACAATAGCTTCTTCATAACCTTTTAATAGTGCTTCAAATATACTATCCCATGTTTGTGTTAATGCATACTCTCTGCCATTCAAACCCATCTCTCTACGTTTTTTCCTATCTATTAACAGCTCTGTAATAGCCTTAGCAAATCCCTCTATATCTTTTTCTTCACACAACATGCCTGTTTTCTGATGCTTTACGATCGTCCGAACACCACCCGCATTAGCCACAATTGCTGGCGTCCCACTGGCTATTGCCTCTAGCACAACATTACCAAATGTTTCTGTTGGAGAAGGAAAAACAAACAAGTCACTGGCAGCATATACATGAGCAAGCTCCTGACCAGATAAAAATCCAGTAAACGTCATCTTCTCAGGGGACTTTTTTCTTAATTCCTCTTGGTTCGGGCCATCACCTACTACTAGCCAGTGCACATCCTCTCTTACTCGTTCAGGTAATGAATTATGTATTTCCGGAAGAAGCATAACATCCTTCTCTGGTGCAATCCTACCGACATATAAAAGGACATGCTTCTCTTTAATACCATATTTCCTTCGCATAGCTTCCCGGTCAAAATTAGGATGAAATGTAGAACAATCAATGCCTCTTGCCCAAATATCTAAATTCATAAAGCCGTGTTTTTTTAGGTTTTCCATCGTATCAACAGATGGTACATAAATTTTACGCATTGGTCGATGAAACCAGCGCATATAACGCCATAAAACCTTCGTTAAAAACTGCAAATCGTAATATTCCAGGTACTTATCAAAATCAGTATGATAGGATCCCACTAGAGGGATATTTAACTTTTTGGCGTAATGTAAGCCACATAACCCAACATTAAAAGGTGTGGCAACATGAATAATATCGGGTTTGAATTGGATAAGTTCTTCACGCACATGAAGCATATTCGGGAACGCAAATCGACATTCAGGATAAAGAAAAAGCGGGAGGCTTTTAAATCGATAAATATCACTAGAATACATACTTTGACTCGCACTTTTGGGGGCAAACACCTTATATTCCAGCCCTTTGTCACTTAAAAAGTCAGTAAACCGTTTTAATGTCTTTGCCACACCGTTCACATCTGGTGCAAAAGTATCCGTAAAAATTGCGATTTTCATGCTTTATCCTCCCCATTTCTATAAAGTAGTTATACTCGTTACCAACAAGTTAAAACAGATCACTCCGGAACTTATGCCAAGTAAACTTCCTACTAGGACATCAGAAGGGTAATGTAAACCAAGGTATACACGTGATATAGCTACTAGAAAAGCTATTGGAATTAAAGCTATAGAAAAGAGCGGAAACAGTAGAATAAATGGAGTTATAATAGAAAATATTGCTGTTGTATGGCCTGATGGAAATGAACAGTCTGTTAAAGGATTTTCCAACACACGACTATTTTGAAGAACTAAATAAGGCCTTTTACGTGGACACAGCTTTTTCACAAGCGCAACCGGAATGTGACTAATGGTTAATGATAAAGCACTAGCAATAGCTGTCATTTGTACAGCACCAGTTGTAAATAAAATCAGTAACAATACGGTTAAAATTGTGAACGTTGCACCACCCATATGGGTTATTTTACGAAATATAGTATTAAGACGTTTATGGTCGAAGTACTGATTGATATAATGAAATGATTTACAATCTAATGCATACATTTGGGAAAAGTATTTCACCACCAATAACCCACCTTCAGAATTAATAAGTAATATAAACTAAGATTGCAGAAAGAGAAACAAATACCTTGATAAGAAACTTCATCGTCTCACTCCCATCAATTGAGTAACTTCACCTCAAGTGTAAAGTAGTAAGATTAAGTAATTGCTAACTAAAAATGAATTTTCCGTAAATTTTTACCCGGTACTATATATGGTTCAGCATCAATTCTTGAACAAACGGAACGCAAATAAAAACTAGCCAGTATCGCTACTAGCTAGTTATATTAAGTCATTACTTTTCACTTGAAAACGTCTCTTTAACTACGATTGTTTGGGTGATTCGTGTTTTCTTGTGTTCGTTAAAATCCGCTTCCTCGACAAGCCCTAGTTTAATCGCAGAGTCAAGCTTATCCGTATCAGGTACCTTTGTTTTTATAATAAATTCTTGTAAATTCAGCTCTTCTAACTTCTCAACCGTACCATTATCGTCATAACTGGTTGCTATTCTAATTTGACGCTGTAATTTATAATTCCCGCGCTGTATTTCACCTTTTGCTTGTTTTCCAAAGGATGCATCCAGTACGCCATGAAACTTTTTCTTTAAGCCATTCATCTCGTTCTCGATTTCTTTTTTCTTCTGATTAAGATCATAATATCGTTTCATATCCTCTTCCGTAATCGTTAGTACCTCTTCCATCTTATAACCCCCTAACATAGACTTCTATTCATTTCTATGTCACGAAAGAGCGTATCATTCCAAATAGGACGAGCTTTTCATGCATATTTAGAGGGTCGTCAGAATATGAATGGTGGATAAATATATGGAGGTGTACCGATTTGGGGCCAAAAATTATTAAGAAAAAATCATTTCAACTGATTGGATATTGCCTACCAACTCATCTTAGCGACGAAGAGGAAAGAAAAGTAATTCAGCATACCGTCTCGCGCCTTCAATCTATTTCCGACAAAATACCAAATAAAGTACGTGATGATGTATACGTCGTTCATATTTATCCGATGATGGAGCAGTTTAATCCTTTTCTAAATAAGGAAAGCCTCATCATTGGCTATGAGGTTCAGCATATGGATGAGGCGCCAGATGATACAACGCTTTACACCATGGAAGAAAATATGTATGTTAATTGTAAGCATACAGGTACGAAAACAGATATTTATAAAACGTATGATTTCCTCTATAATCATTGGCTACAGCAGAATCGATTCATTCCATTAGGATATGATATGGAAGTTTGGAAAGATCAACAGGATTCCAATGTTGATATTTGTGTAGCAATCAATAAAATTTCCTAGATTCACCATGCATATTTAACCTCCGCCTCCTTTGGAAATACTTATAAGTATACTTTAGACCTAGGATAAGCCTATCCATTATTTCATATATATTTAAAAATGAACAAAGGAGTGGGGAAATGAATCAAACAAAGCTTTGGAAGCGAATACTTCTAAGTTTATTAGTAGTATGCATGATAAGTACTCTCTTTGTGATACAAAATCAAACACCATCAGCTAATAATGAAACTACCGAACAAGCATCTTTAGCAGATAAACTAAATCAGATCTTGAGTAATCCAGCATTAGATGGAACGACAACAGGGGTCAGCATTCGAAATGCAGATTCAGGAGAACTATTATTTTCTTACTACGGAGATCACCGCTTACACCCTGCATCTAATATGAAAATTCTTACCACCATTGCCGCACTAGAAACCCTTGGACCAGATTATCGATTTACAACAGAAGTATTAACAGACGGATCTATTAAAGGAGCCGTACTTCAAGGGAATCTTTACTTAAAGGGAAAAGGGGACCCTACCTTACTCAAACACGATTTAGATCAATTTGCTGCTGATTTAAAAGCGAAAGGAATCAAGAATATTAAGGGCAACCTAATTGGAGATGACACGTGGTATGATGATGTAAGACTATCTCAAGATCTGAACTGGTCTGATGAACCTTTCTATACAGGTGCACAAATATCCGCCCTGACATTATCTCCTAATGAAGATTATGATGCATCGACCGTAATTGTAGAGGTCTATCCTGCTGAAGAAGTAGATGGAAAGCCCATCGTAAAACTAACACCCCATACAGACTACGTCAACATCATCAACAATGCGAAAACGGTAAGTTCAGATCATAGTAGAGCTATCTCCATCGAACGAGAACACGGAACCAATAACATTATCATTAATGGCGTCATTCCGATTGATGGATCCATGGCTAGGTCCTGGGTATCGGTTTGGGAGCCTACTGGTTATGCAGTCGATGTTTTCAAGAAAGCATTAGAAGAGAACGGGATTTTGTTCGTCGGGAATGCTAAAACAACAACTGGAACAACACCAGAGGATGCTACATTGCTTACATCAAAAGAGTCAATGACTTTAGAAGACTTACTAATTCCCTTTATGAAGCTAAGTAATAACGGCCATGGTGAAACCTTGACGAAGGAGATGGGTAAAGTAGTTCATGATGAAGGTAGTTGGGATAAAGGGCTTTCTGTCATGGAAGAGGTATTAACACAATATGGCGTTAAGGGCGATACCATCCTTTTACGTGATGGATCCGGTATGTCCCATAAAAACTTAATCCCTGCAAACGAGCTATCCCAATTACTTTATGCGGTGCAAGAGGAAGACTGGTATACATCGTTTGAACAGTCATTACCTGTTGCTGGTAATTCAGAACGATTCGTTGGTGGTACACTTCGTTATCGGATGACTGATGGACCAGCAACGAACAATGTCAAAGCAAAGACAGGTTCCTTAACAGGAGTGTCTAGTTTATCTGGCTATGTCACAGCGAAAGACGGCCAGAAATTAATATTCTCGATTATGGTAAATAACTATTTAGGTTCCTCCAGTACGATAACAGCCATTGAGGATGCCATCGCAACCGAATTAGCAAACCACGAGTAGGAATAACCGAGCTACATAGTATAGACTTCACTAAGTCTAATATGTAGCTTTTTTGTTCCATTTTGGCCAATTTACTAAATTTAACAGTACCACTGTCGATAATAAGAGTAGGGGTATAGACATAGACAAAGATAGAGAAAGAGACTTACTAAACCGGGGGCGTAATGATGAAAAAAGGGATAACGAGACAACTTGGAGTAATTATTATTGGCGTATTTTTGATTTCCCTTATTATTACTTCTATATCAAACTATTGGGTAACCTATCAACATACGTATGAAGCTGCGGGAATTGAAGCAATTGGGTGCGCGAATATCACCACAGGTCTCATTAACACGAATGATGTGGAGGATATTCTGAATGGAAATAGTAATAAGGAAATCGATTTACAAGAATCCATCAATTGGACAGTCGATCATAAACATATTTTCGAAAACCAATATATTATTTCACTAGATGGAACCATTTTAGTCGCTGATAAACATTTTGAGCATCAAGGATTCCATGCTGGGGATAGCTTTTATCTAGATGAACAAGTAGTACAAACCATACTAGACACGAAGCAGCCAGCATATTCTGAGATCTATCAAGCTGGAGGAATGAAACGATTAACCGGCTATGCACCAATCTTTAAGGACCATGACCCGAACAAGGAGATCATTGCTTTAAATGCTATTGACTTCAATGCGAGTATTGTATCAGAACGTACATTAGACTCTGTAAAATCTAGCGTTTTACTTGGTCTTATTCCATTATTAATTGCGTGCATTTTCACGATTTTTATTATTGGTAGAAAGACAAAGCCAATCACTTCTCTAATCGAATATGCCAAACAGATAGCTGCAGGTGATTTAACCGTTGAAAAGCTACAGGTGAAAAATAAAGATGAGATTGGGCTTTTAGCTGAAACATTAAACCAGATGGCTGACAACCTAAGACAAGTGATTCTGGAATTTAATACTAGTGCCAAACATGTTGCAACCTCCGCTAAATCACTGGTAGGACATGTTGAACAAACAAATGAAGCTTCAGAAGAAATTGCAGCTACCATGGAAGAATTAGCAGCTGGTGTCGATACACAGGTACAGACTATCGAAGAAACATCCGGCACCATCCAGGAAATGTCTAGTGGTATACAGCAAATCGCTACAAGCGCACATAATGTTTCTAATACTGCCCAAGAAGCTACAGAAAATGCAACTAGAGGACAAGAGTCTATCTCTGTAGCCATTAAACAAATGAATGAAATTAAGCATACTGTAAATGGATTATCTGAGGTTATTAAAGGTCTAGGAGAGCGCTCTAAGGAAATAAACCATATTATTGAGGTTATTACCGATATTGCCGAGCAAACAAATCTATTATCCTTAAATGCATCCATAGAGGCAGCAAGAGCGGGAGAACATGGAAAAGGATTTGCAGTTGTTGCAAATGAAGTGAAGAAATTAGCAGAGCAATCAGCCGACTCTTCCTTACAAATCTCTCAATTAATCAATACGATACAGGTCGAGACGAGTACAGCCGTTAACACGATGAAAATGACTTCTAATGAAGTGGAAACTGGTATAGGCGTTGTGACAGATGTTGGAAATTCATTCGAGCAAATGAGTCGCTACATTCAAGACGTTAGCACAAAAATTCAGGATGTATCTCAAGCTGTACAACAAATGACAATTGGTGCTCAAGAAATGGTTGATTCCATGAACCATATTACGGAGATTTCAGAAGCAGCAGCAGTAAATTCCCAAGAGGTATCCGCAAAAACGGAAGAGCAAGTGGATCTGATGAAACAAGTCAATCAATCGATAGCTAATCTATCCGATATTGCAGATGACTCCCAAAAGACGATTAATAAATTTAAGATTTAATTTAGAGGTTGGGATTTAGCATAAACACTTATTCCCAACCTCTTTAACCGTAATTATAATTACTTTTTGTAACTAAATATCAAATTATTATTCTTTATAGTTGCAATCGATAAATAGACGTGATAAGATTATTAATGTTTAATTCAAATATATTGAATTAAAGATAAAAAGGTTTCTATTATCGTTAATTCAACCTATAAACACAACCCAGAGGAGGAACTAATTATGTTAAAAATCGGTATTGTACTTGGTAGTGTTCGTGAAGGTCGTAACGGCCAAGCAGTTGCTGACTGGACACTAGAATTTGCTAAAAATCGTAATGATGAAGGTGTAGAATATGAGTTAGTGGATCTAGCTGATTATGATCTAGCTTTCCTAGGCTCTAAAGCTGCACAAAAAGAAGAAGCTCAAGCTGCTGCAAAAGCTTGGTCTGAGAAAATGGCTTCTTTTGATGGTTATGTATTTATCGCACCTGAATACAACCATTCTGTTGGTGGTGCATTAAAGAACGCACTTGATTACTTAAACCCTGAAGTAAACAATAAAGCTGCAGGATTTGTTGGATATGGTAGCCTTGGGGGAACTCGTGCCCATGAAAACCTACGTCTAATCTTAGGTGAGCTTCAAGTAGCTGACGTTCGTACAGCTGTTACATTCTCACTACTTTCTGACTTTGAAAACTTCTCTGTTTTCAAACCAGCAGATTATCATGCAGATAATGCTAATGGCATGTTTGACCAAGTTATTGCTTGGAGCCGTGCATTAAAAACATTACGTTAAGTATCAATGTAACGAACAAAAGAGCCGTGGCGATAAGTAAAATGATCAAGCCATGGCTATTTATTTTCTAGTTATTTTCTAATGACGTTTACTAGGTAAACGGTCGGAACGAGTACCTCCGCCTTGTCTTTTCCTGTTTAATTCATCTTTTCTCTTCCGTTCATTGAATTTGGCTACAAATGTGGATGTGTCTTCCATATCGACTCTCCTTTTTCCTATTTTTTATTTAGTATGCCCTATTTGGTACTAGCTTATGATAGGCTAATCACTTTACTGCTATTACATTAATTCTCTCGGTAATAGATAACCACTTGTTCTATCGCTATTACAACGAAAAGCCCCGAATCATTAGTCGATTCGGGACTTTATTATCTTAATAGATGGAAAGGGAACAGCTTATTCTACTTCTTATTCACAATGAGTAGAGAAGCGAATTACCCTTCCTCTACCTCAACGTAGTCATTTTTTACGATTTGGATTTGCTTTAATGTCCTTCCATCTACTTCTAATATTTTGAAAATAAGCTGATCTTTTTCTAAAATATCACCTTGCTTAGGAAATTGATTGAACTCTGTCAGTAAATAGCCGGATAATACGTCCTCTTCCTCAGGAATATCCGTATTAAAAATGGAGTTTAAGCGATGTAGCGTTATTTTACCATCACATATAATCTCTTTATCGGTAAGCTTCTCGATTAGCTTCTCACTTTCTAAATCCATTTCATCCTCTATTTCCAGTCCAATCATCGCCTCGATAATATCTTCATGGGTTACGATACCTTCTGTTCCGCCGTATTCATCCAATACAATGGCTAGATGCTTTCTCTCTCTTGTCATTTGGCGAAAGACCATTTCAATCGAATGGAACTCAAAGAATACCATTGGATTCATATCACAGTAGGATTCTAACGTATTCCCCGGCTCTATCGACCAGGTTAATAAATATTTCGAATGGAATACACCAACAATATTATCTATTTCACCATCATACACTGGATATCGCGTGAACTGATTTTCGATAACAATATCCCGTACTTCTTCATAAGTCGCATCAATCGGTACAGCAACAATATCTATACGAGGGGTTTTCATGACATCCTTCACATTTAAGTCTTGGAAATCTAGTACACCTTTAATACGATAAGACTCTTCCTGTTTAAATGTACCTTCCGTTCCTGCAATATCAACCATCGCCCTTAATTCTTCCTTGGAGATGGAGACGTTGTCTTCATTCCCCTTAGACAATGACTTTATAATCAATCCGGTCAAGCCATTTAAAAGCGTCGTAAATGGCTTGAACACGATGGTGAAAAATCGAATTACCGGGTACACGATATATGCGATTCGGTCTGGGAATGTAGCCGCTACCGACTTTGGTATTACTTCTGAAAATATAATAATCGTAATCGTCAAAATAGCCGACGCTAAGCCCACATTAACTCCATATTCTAATGCCACCATCGTTACTAAAGTAGGCAAAAGAATGTTAGCGATGTTATTCCCAATTAAAATCGTCGTAATAAACTCGCTCGGTTTTGAAACTAAATCCAATAATTTCTCAGACTTTTTGTCATTATTGCTTGCTTTTGTTTGTAGCTTCATTTTATTTGTTGCAGTAAGAGCAGTCTCACTCCCCGAAAAGAAAAAGGATACAAACAATAATACGATGATCGCAATGATCACTAGATCGTTCCCCCTTAAAAATTTACAATAAAAATTTACAATAACTATATATTATGGTTACTTATACTTTAATCTATTTAGAACAATGTTAGAAGAAAAGTGTCTATAGATTTTCTATAAACAATCGAATGACATCTGCTCCTCCAATAAATGTTCCAACTGAACTTCCAATGTTTGCAAAGATGACCACTAAAAGGACACGTGTTACTTTATTATTCCAAAATCCCTTTAAACTATGGACATCATCCGATAGATTTTCGAAATCCTGCACATTAGGTCTTTTAAAATATGCTTGAACAAATCCAGCAAACCAGCCTGCCGCTAGAAATGGCTCTAACGAGGTTATGGGAGCTGCTATAAATGCCGTGAGAACAGCGAGTGGATGCCCAAACGCAATGAGTGTTCCAAGTGCAGATAAGGAACCGTTCCACAGGATCCAGCTTACAATTTGCACCCATCCGGCTTGTTGATCTGTCATAAACGTAAGAACAATAAGCGTAATGATAAGTAATGGAATTGTCCATCCGATTATTTTGGGAATTTTCGATTTAGGAGGTAGCTGCGATAACGTTTTAAGGTCATGGTCCTGCTTAATTTGCTCCTTTATCCCGGGTACATGTGCTGCACCTAGTACCGCAACAATTTTATCTCCTGGCGCTTCCTTAATCTTTTGAGCAAGATATTGGTCACGCTCATCTATGAGAGGCTTTTTTAATCTCGGAAAGCTCTCGGTAAATTCCTGTAGCATCGAATCGATCATATCCTGTGACTTCATCTTCTCCAGTTCTTCTTCCGATATAGTCTCTCTCGTAAAGATACTAGCAATGACTTGTGTTAAAAGCATTAGCTTCCCTTTCAACCCAATGCCACGCCAAATCCGTGAGAAAGTTGTTTGGATATTTCGATCTGCTAATACAAGATTAGCATTTATCTCTTTTGCCGATTCAATACCTTGAATCATTTCTTGTCCAGGATTTATACCAAATTGGCTAGCCATCCGTTTTTGAAAAGAGGAAATAGCAAGGTTCATCAATAATAGTGTTGTTTTTCTATCTTTAATAATTTGAAAAATATCTGTTTCTTTCCATTTATTCCCTTCTGTAATGGACTTATAGCGTTGTTCGTCAAGTTCCACACAGACGGAATCTGGTTGTTCTAGTTCGATAACTTGTTTAACTTGTTCTGCGCTAGTTTTGGATACATGTGCTGTACCAATCAGAATAATCTCTTTACCATTTATTTCTAAACGCGATATATTATCTTCTGACATAAAGTACCTTCCTTTATATATCTATATAAAATTAATAATAAACTAGTTTGCTAAAAATTTGAAATAAATTTATTGTGAACGAGAAAAAAGAGGTTGTGACAACCGTTTCAAGCAAAAAATAATCCGCATCCTATCGTTCGAACCACTTACCAGCTCCAGAAATATACGTTGTCTTTACTTGCAGCACCTAGATGACAGTCATCTATTCAAGAAGATCGGTCTGTCACCCACTAACTTCTACGTATATTCCTGGAAATGATATCGTGACTCTTTCGGATTTTTACTAAAACATATCGTAAAGTCTCAACCTCTTCGTTCCATTTCTATTTTTTATTTCACAATCTCTGTCATTGGAAGGTAATTCATTCTCCATTGAAGCCATTGACGTTCTCTAGTTTTTCTTGGTAAGAATTGTCTAATATCATCGATATGGAATCCTACTTGAAGTCTCTTTTCATCTAACATGATAGGACTTCTAAGCAGTCTTGGATGTTGATGAATCAAAGTTAGTAATTCTTGAAGTGGAAGGGAATCAATATCCACATCGAGTTCTTTATAGACTTTAGATCGTGTTGAGATAATTTCTTCCGTTCCTTCTACCGTTCTGCTTAAAATTTGCTGTAATTCTGGAACCGTTAATGGATCCTTTAATATATTTCGTTCAACATAATTAATATTATTTTTCCTAAACCATTCTTTTGCTTTTCTGGTTGATGAACATGCTGCACCATAAATCATGACAGTCATTTACCATTCCCCATTTCTACTATTTTTGAAAACTTTGTCTTACTTTTTAATGTGTTGTTTAAAGATTTCAATAAAATGCCTTGGAGATGATTTCAATGTATATGAAAAAACACCACAAGTTGTATGTAAGTAAAGAAGGCCAGCTCCTTCACTACCTATCTCTCGGTAAGAAATATCTAATACATCCTTAATTGGAAACTCACGATGTTTACTCTGGATTTTGTCCGTATATAGCTTCAGATAGCGCTTATCCTCCACATCAACTTGTGTTATATGGTCTACTTTTCGTTCAATCTTAAAATACTCTTGTTCCGCTAATAATGTCACGAAATCCCTCCAGGGTATATCATACTTACTACTCCATTAAACGATTTTCTTCTTCTAAAAAATTTATAAAATGATTCATCGCAAAGGCCGGCTGCTCCTTAACTCTGCGAATATAGCGATCCTTAACAGCACTTGCGATTACATCACTTTTATTGATTCGCTTAATGATATAACCCTCACTCACTTTTAAAATTTCTTTCCTCTGATGCTTTGCTTCTTTTGATAGGGCAAAACCGAATGCTCCCATTACCGCATATAAAATAAGTGATACGGTTGTTCTCGTTTCCGGCATGACCACTAGCAAAAAGAATAAATTAATCAGCGAAAATACAATGAGCGGAAACGCCCAAAATGAATATTTCGATACTTTCTTGATGAAAGGAGAAATCGTTTCGTTTAATTTATCCACTTCTTTTTTTATAAAGCTCGGCATATCTGATACAGGTAAGTTCATTAAAAATCCCACCTTTTCATTAATTTTGTCTTCCTCTGAAAATCATGATGTATTTTATAAGCTCTAAGACAGCAATCAAGGTACTTGCTACATACGTTAATGCAGCAGCGTTCAGCACTTTGCTAACGCCTCGTTCCTCTTGATTCGCAATCATACCTAATTCTATTAGTTTATTCTTAGCACGCCTTGAGGCATCAAATTCTACTGGTAATGTAACAACCTGAAATAGTACGGCTGCTGAGAATAAGATGATTCCCATTCCTATCAACATACTACCCTGGGTAAATATAAACCCAGCTATTAAAAGAAATGGTGCAAGCTGTGACCCAATATTTGCAAACGGAACAAGCTTATGTCGCAGTACTAACATCGAATAATGATTCGCATGCTGAATGGCATGACCAACTTCATGTGCGGCAACAGAAAGGGATGCAATTGAATTCCCTCGATAAACCGGTTCCGATAATCGAATTACTTTAGCAGTTGGATCATAGTGATCGGAAAGTGTTCCTCGTCTAGAGAGTTCGATTCTTACATCAGAAAGCCCCTCACTGTCTAATATTCTTCTCGCAACCTCTACACCTGTCATGTTAGAGGAGGCCTTTATTTTGGAACCCTTTTTAAAATTTCCTTGTACACTAGATTGCGCCCATAGCGCAAGTCCAAAAGCAATGAGTATTAAAAAATCCATTGGATGAAATAAAAACACGACAATTCCCCCTAGATGTGTCTCATTTTCTATAAGACTTGCCAATATCATCCCAGATTTATACTTATTAGAATTGTTTTTCAATATATATACGAAATAAGTTTGTGTTTTGTTGCACAAACACGAAAAAATTTATATCTTCTGGGTATATCATTAGTATAAAAAACAAATATGAACTGAATATGAACTAAAAAAAATTATTTAATCTATAAATTTGATACACTTTCTCCGTTACCTTTTTCGGATGGGATAAGGGTAATGATAGCCTCTCTCTGTTATCTTTTTATTCTCGTTCAGCTGGAAAAGGGTACTGATTATCCCCCTCTGTTACCTTTTCCGGCTCCTTCTACCATAAAAGGGCACTGACATTCCTCCTCTGTTACCTTTTCCTGAACCTTCTGCCAAAAAAGGGCATTGATACTCTCCCTCTGTTACCTTTTCCAGCTTCCTCTACCATAAAAGGGCACTGACACACTCTCTCTGTTACCTTTTCCAGCTTCCTCTACCATAAAAGGGCTCTGATACTCTCCTTCTGTTACCTTTTCCTGCTCCTTCTACCATAAAAGGGCACTGACCATCTCCCTCTATTACCTTTTCCGGCTTCTTCTGCCTAAAAAGGGCTCTGATAATACCCCTCTGTTACCTTTTCCAGCTTCCTCTACCATAAAAGGGCACTGATAATACCCCTCTGTTACCTTTTCCGGCTCCTCCCGCCAAAAATGGGCTCTGACATTACAACTCTGTTACCTTTCCCTTCTCCTTCTACCAAAAATGGACACCGACACTCTCCACCTGTTAACTTTTACTCTCTTTCACTAAAACGCCCCCAAATATACCTTGCATGCACTATGAACCCCATCTTCTCTACACCTAAAAACAAGTATCACCGTGACAAATGCTTTTTCATTTGATATGATTAAAGTGATTCATGACAAATGAATAGTAAAACTACTAGGGGCGCCCTAATGTGGGCTGAGAGGAATAGATTTTTCCGACCCTTATGGACCTGATCTGGTTAGTACCAGCGGAGGGAAGTAGTATGACGACTAGTCAATCTATTAATCTCAATCAATTAAGCTAGGTCCTTCTATGGGTCTGGCTTTTTTTGTGTCCCTTACAGAAAGGAGGAACGATGAATAAAACTCGTCTCATTACAACGATGGCTGTCTTGATAGCTATTGGAACCGTTACTGCTCAGCTTATTTGGTTTCCAGCAGGGGTAGCACGAGCCTACCCTATGCAGCATGCAATAAATGTTCTTACAGGTGTTCTTCTTGGACCAGGTCCAGCAGTAATTGTAGCTTTTATGATTGGCCTGCTTCGTAATGTACTCGGACTCGGAACCATACTCGCCTTTCCAGGTGGTATGATTGGTGCCTTTTTAGCTGGTTACTTATATAAAAAGTCAGGAAGAATAGGTTTGGCAGTTATCGGGGAAGGAGTCGGAAGTGGGGTAATCGGAGCATTAGCTTCCGTCCCTTTCGCTTACCTATTTATGGGAAATGCTACTGGCGCTTTTGCCTTTATGCCAGCGTTTCTTGTAAGTAGTTTACCAGGGGCTATACTCGGTTGGTTCGTTGTATCTCACATTACTAAGCTAGAAAATGTACGCTCGATTCATTTGAAAAGGTAAATTAACTAAACACTGAAAACTACTAGGGGCGCTTTTGCTGAGATAAGGTATATCCTTTGTCCCTTATTAACCTGATCTAGGTAATGCTAGCGAAGGGAAGTAGTTGAGGCCGCATATATTCCTCACATATCTACGGTACTCTCCTAGTAGCTTTCGCATTCTAAGGAGGAGTTTATCCATGTTATTCACAGAATCATTACGAGAAGAAAACAATGATATATTTCAACTTATTTTTGACCATCCCTTTGTTAAAGGAATTGGAGAGGGCGATATCCCAAAGGAAGCAATCGCTCATTATATTAAGGCAGACTTCGAGTACCTTAATGCATTCATGAAAATTTATGGGCTAGCTGCGTCTAAATCCTCAAGCCGGGATGATATACGATATTTCTTCAATAAAATGGAGTTTATATTAAAAGATGAGATTCATCCGCATCATAATTTTTGTGAGTACATTGGTGTTCCTTATGAGTCCCTCCAAGGACACCCACTACCACCGACTGCCGACCATTATATAAAACATATGCTGTACCATGCACATACCGGTTCTATGGGCGAAATATTAGGGGCCTTACTACCTTGCCCATGGACCTATTTAGAAATTGGCGACGAATTAATGAAGACGTATCAGCCAACACCAGATCATCCTTTTTATCAATGGATTACCTTTTATAGTGATGCTCGTACGAGGAGTACCACAACAGAAATGCGTGAACGATTAGATAACCTTGCCATAGAGGCGTCTCCTTCTGAAAAGAACCGCATACGTGGTGCCTTTCGTAAAAGCTGTGAGCTTGAATTAGCATTTTGGGAAATGGCTTATACGTGCGAAGAGTGGCCTTCAGGAAAGGTAGTGAAGCGGATATGACACAAGTCCCATGTGCACTAACGATCGCAGGAACCGATCCAAGTGGGGGTGCAGGTATCCATGCTGATTTGAAAACATTTCAAGAGTTACAGAGCTATGGAATGTCCGTCATTACCTCGGTTGTTGCCCAAAACACAACCGGCGTGCAAGCGATTCACCACATTCCATTGGATATGATTGAACAACAGCTGGAATCTGTGATATCTGATATGCCTATTCACGCCTTTAAGACTGGTATGCTTGCTACTGTCGATATGATGAGAATCATTGCCAATCAACTTAGCAACCTCGATGCTCCTTATGTTATGGATCCTGTTATGGTTGCAACAAGTGGAGATACTCTAATTGAAAGCACTGCACGTGATTTTTTAAGAGAACAACTACTACCATTAACATCAGTCGTCACACCAAATATACCAGAGGCAGAATATTTAACTGGGGAGAAAATTACTTCTCTAGAAGACATGAAAAAAGCCGCTACAATTATTGTTCATGAGTTAGGTGCTAAAGCCGCATTAATAAAAGGTGGGCATTTACAAGAGGAAGCAATTGATTTTCTGTACGATGGAGAGCGTTTCTATTCCTTTGCTGCAGAGCGAATACCTAGTAAAAACACCCACGGCACAGGATGTACGTATTCGGCAGCCATTACTGCCTATTTAAGCAAAGGGGATTCCTTAGTTGCTGCGGTTGAAAAAGCAAAACATTTTATCACGCTAGCTATCAAGCACGCATCTAATCTAGGAGCTGGTAATGGCCCTACTAATCACTGGGGCATACGAGAGGAGAAAAACCGCTATGAACACGCAAATAATTGATACTGTACGAAAAAATAAGCCTTTAATTCACCATCTAACAAATCAAGTCGTAATGAATTTCACTGCCAATGGTCTATTGTCATTTGGTGGGGCACCAATCATGGCAAAGGCTGAAGAAGAAGCCGCTGCAATGGCTACGATTGCTGATGGTTTGTTATTGAATATCGGGACACTATCTGCAAATGATTTACAGGCCATGATTGCTGCTGGAAAAGCAGCTAATCAAAAAGGAATTCCCGTCGTACTTGATCCAGTTGGAGTAGCTGCAACTCCTTATCGTTCTAATGCAGTAAAACAACTATTGGAAGAGGTGCAGCCAACTGTTATTAAAGGAAACGCTGGGGAGCTTGCTCATCTAGTTAATGTCCCTTGGCAGACAAAAGGTGTCGATTCTTTTGGTGACGGAAACATAGAGGAAATAGCCAGAAAGGTTGCCAAAACATATCAGACAACGGCTGTACTAACTGGGAAACGCGATGTCATTAGTACAACAGAATCGACTACCATAAATGGAACCGGACACCCATTACTAGCGAAAGTAACCGGAGCAGGCTGCTTATTAGGTTCCATTATAGCTGCCTGTTTAACAACAGATGACTCTCCTTACGAGCAAGCTCAAACTGCAGTAGCCTTTTATGGAGTAGCAGCGGAATACACTGCATCACAAGAACAGGTGAAAGCATCTGGAACCTTCATACCCCATTTTATTGATGCACTATCGATGGATGTCACAACACTTAAAGGAGAATCACTGTAATGCCTACTATGAATAAACAGCTCTTGCGAAAATATTTTATAATGGGTAGTCAAGATTGCACTAGAGACCCTGTAGAAATCCTAGAAATAGCAGCAAAAAGTGGTATTACCGCTTTTCAATATCGGGAAAAGGGGTACGGTTCGTTAAAGGGAAAGGAAAAATTGGAGCTTGGAAAAAAATTAAGAGCAGTTTGCAGAAGATATCATATCCCATTCTTTATCAATGACGATGTAGAATTAGCAAATGCTCTAGATGTCGATGGAATACATGTTGGTCAAGATGATCAGCCTATAGAGAAGGTTCGAGAAGAATATCCACATTTACTTATTGGCCTTTCAGTGTCTAATTGGAATGAACTAAATAATAGCCCTATTCATTTAGTAGATTATATTGGGGCTGGGCCAATATATCCTACTTCAACCAAAACAGATGCCAAAGCTGCAGTTGGTGTTGCATGGATTAAAGCAATACGTCAGCAATATCCTGACCTTCCTATAGTTGGGATTGGCGGAATCCAGCCAGACACTGCTGCCTATGTTATGGAGGCTGGTGCTGATGGAGTAGCCGTTATTTCAGCCATTACCCAAGCTGCTAACATTCAGGCTAGCGTAGAGAAACTATAAAATAGTATTGCTGTAAAAAATGGTTCCATTCTAAACGGATGTTTGGAATGGAACCATTTATTCTAATGACTTATTGGGATGTGCACGGTAAAAGTAGATCCTTTTCCTTCTTCACTCTCCACACTGATATTGAACTTATGGATGGATAAAATTTTCTTTACGATGGATAAGCCTAATCCATTCCCCTCTACTGACCGATTTCTAGAACGGTCCACCTTGTAAAAGCGAGCAAACAGATTCGGGATGGCTTCTTTTGGTATTCCAATACCATAATCTCTTACCCTAACCGTTATTTTGCCACCAATAATCTGTATAGCAATTTGGATTACGCCGTTTTCATCCGTATATTTAATCGCATTGGTAATCAAATTAAGCCACACTTGTTCCATTAAGTCTTTATCAGCAAAAATTTCCACCGGCTCTAAGTCTAATTGGATATCAATATGTTTCTTCGTCCATTGCGGTTCTGTCGTTAGTACCGAGTTTCGTATTTGCTCATCTAAGCGATAGGAAACAGGGTTATAAGGATGGTGCTCGGAATCTAAAGACGCAATTCGTAAGAGATTATCACTTAAGCGAGACATCCTTTCGATTTCTTGGTAAATAATCGTTAAATATTCTTTTTGATTTTCCTGAGGTACGACATCATCCATTATTGCTTTGGTGAACCCTTTAATAGATGTTAATGGAGATTGAATTTCATGTGATACATTGCTTACAAAATCAGCTCGCATCGTATCGATTTTTTCTAGCTCTCCAGTCATGTGATTAAAGCTATCAATTAACTCGCCAACCTCATCTTGATGCTTACTCCGCTTTTTATCTACTCGTACAGAAAAGTCACCCTTAGCAATTTGTCGAGCAGCAATGGTTAATTTACGAATTGGATTAACTAAATATCTCGAAGCAAGGAATATTAATAAACTTCCGACCAATAACACTAATAATAGCGATATAAAAATCCCCTGCTTCATATCCTCAAATTCATCTTCATAATCAATTCTAGTAATAAGTGCGTAGGGTTCTCCCGAAACATATATCGGAACACCGACAATCCTCGCAGACTTATTGTTCTTATCCAGTAACACTACCGGATCATCAAAGGAATGCCTTAAAATTTCCTCAACGTCCTCCATACGAACTGGAATAGAGAATTTATCTTCCTTCTTAAAAAAGATATCCTCCCCATTGGTAATCAACAATTCAAATTCGATGTCATCAAATTTATCCATTAATTCTGGGATACTCTCTGGCCCAGTCATTTGAATGACTTCAGCTAGACCGATAGATATTTTGGACAATTCTTCTTTAAAGATGACTTCCTGATTTAAGGAATACGGTGTTAGCACATAGGACATACAAATACTAACAATCACAACCGATATAAATGTACCAACGATCTTTAGATACAAGCTCCTAACCATGAATTGCCTCCAACCGATAGCCGAGACCCCTTACGGTGGTTATCGTGATATCGTGAAAGTGTTCTAGTTGCTCTCTTAGCCGTTTAATATGAACATCGACGGTTCTTTCATCCCCCTCATAATCAAATCCCCAGATTTTCTCAATTAATTGATTTCTAGTGAAAATCTTTCCTGGAGAACTAGCTAAGACCGCTAATAATTCACATTCTTTTCTTTTTAAAGTAACCGTCTCTTCTTCTGTTTGAACGACTAATTTCTCTTTATCAATAAGGGTGTTCCCTACTTTGACGATATTTTCATTGGTTAGATTATACCGCTTTAATAAGGCTTCTACGCGCAGGATTAGTTCAACTGGATCAAATGGCTTCACTAAGTAATCATCTGTTCCTGCTCGAAAGCCTTTTACTTTATCCTGGGATTCTCCTTTTGCTGTTACCATTAGGATCGGAATGTCTAAATAAGATCGAATGTCTTCTGTCAGTTCGTACCCATCCACCTTAGGCATCATAACATCAACAATAGCTAAGTCAATTTTATGCTTCCCTAACAAGTTAATAGCTTCCTCTCCATCCTCTGCTTCCACTACACCATAACGACTATTTTCCAAATATAATCGAATTAATTTCCGAATATGTGCATCGTCATCCACAACAAGAATCGTATTCATCTAGTATTCACTTCCTATAGGATTTACTATTTTTAGTTTAGCACCAGTAATGGGTACCGTAAATCTCCAACACGTTCAAAAAAAGCCAAATTCGCATCAATATTTTTCCATAGCTGACTAATACTATGAGAAACATAAAAAAGGAGTGATATATATGAAGGGAAGCTTAGTTAAACTATCGATTGGAATCCTAATGATGTTCGTGCTCGCTGCATGTAATACCGATAATGCCAATAATGAAAACCATGAAAATCCTAATATCTCTAGTATAAGCACCGATCAATCTAGTAGTGAGTACCCACATACACAACCAATCAAAACACAAGATGCAAAGTATGAGGCTCGCGAAGCACCACAACAAAACCAACAGCCTGAGCGTGGTCAAGAGCAACGTCAACAAGGGCAACAAGCACCACAGCAGCAAACAACGGAGAATCATGGATTAAGTAAATTTGAAAGTGATGTTGTCGCTTTAACGAATAGAGAAAGAAGACAAGCTGGGTTAAATGCCTTAGAGGTTGATACAAGTCTAAGTCAAGTTGCTCGTCAGAAATCGACTGACATGCAGCAACAAAATTATTTCTCGCATACTAGTCCTACGTATGGCTCTCCGTTTGATATGATGCGTGACTTCGGTATTACGTATCGTTCTGCAGGTGAAAATATAGCCAAAGGACAAACGTCACCAGAAGAAGTAGTCCAAGCATGGATGAACAGTCAAGGCCATCGCGAGAACATTTTAAACGCTAACTTTACCCACATTGGTGTTGGCTATGAACAGAATGGAAACCACTGGACACAGATGTTTATAACAAAATAGATAAAAGGTGTCACGAACGTATCGTGGCAACTTTTTTCAACTTTTGATTTATTCCTAACTATTTCTTCCTAGCCTTGAGTATAAACGTCGCCGGAATTAGCTTCGCCTTGTTGACCGAATACCACCGGTGATTATTACCTTCCGTTGCTACATTGGGCAATACAACGTCATCGATTACTTTCTCTATTTCAAACCCAACCGTAACAAGTGTATTTATGTAAGTACTTAACTTTCGATGTGGTATGATGACCGTATTATTCCATGCTTCATTATACTCGGGACCCTCTTGTAGGTAAGACTTATCTAGTATATATGAATCGTCTACTCGCTTTATTCGGTCATGCATCGGATGCTCCCAGCTGAAAACGAACATTCCACCAGGCTTTAAATATCGATGGATATGTGTCAGTGTTCTCTCTAATTCAACTGTCCACCCTAAAGCATAGATAGAATACACTATATCAAAATAATCCTGAGGTAGTCCGGGATTTTCTTCCATAGGGGATTCATATAGCTTTACAAATCCTTGCTGCTCTTGGAGTAGTTCTTGAGCAGTTTCAATTTGCTTCTTCGTCAGATCTAATCCCCATAACTCCTTCGCCCCATTATTCCCCATATATTGCAAAGAATGTCCGCTTCCACAGCCAATATCAAGCACTTTCTTATTAGCAACCTCCCCAAACAGATGTAAATCATTCTCGGTTGGTGCAAATGGGCCTAATTCCGGTAGTGCAGTTCTGCCAAAAAAACGCTCAGCCGATTGCTCCCAACCTGCTTTATTTAACTGTAATATTTCTTCCGTTTTCATACCCCTCATCCCCTACTTATTAATACTTGTAGATAAAAGCATACCAAACCACAATGATTAAGAAAATAAAAATATTTCCGAAACTAAATCTACTTTCCTTCGTAAGAACATTATCAATGCCTGATACAATCTTTGGAAAAATGATACAATAAAGATAGGAATAATCAATGTAAGGAGGGATATTCATGGTTGACTTCCAAATTGGGGATATGATTTTTCAATTAGCCTTTATTGCTTTCATTATACTTATCGCAATCGTACTTATTAATTTAATTCGTTCTTCCAGAAACGTAAGAAGCAGCTAGATGAACTTGCAGAAAAAGTAGACGCACTTCAATCCAAATTAGAAAAATAGGTCATTATAACTATTCGTATCCTTATGACTATCGGATGATTACCAATTGCTTTGTTTAGGCTACAATAAATATAAGCATGGTGAGTCGTTAGGGTGGGACCTTCACTTCCCTCTGGATCCATTTTATTGGTGAAAGGGGGGATGCCTTTGGATATCGTAATATCTATATTGATGTTACTCATCGCAGCGGGGTCTTTTTTGATATCGTTGCTGGAGTTTATAAGGCGGTTGATTGACGACAAGATTAACAATAAGTGAACCCCCACCCGTGACGGCTAAATCACTTTAGGGTGAGGGTTCTTTTGTTCATTTTTCAATTGTTAGATGTTCAGAGGGAACTCCCCCCAAAACTTCTTAACCATGTGCGGGCCGGGGATGATCGGTAACATCCTCGGTTCATATTATGCTAATTTGGCTATTATTATACATCTTACCTCTTTATCTGTCTACAGCCCCTCACCAACTATATCCCCCCATCATTTCATAAAACATTTATTCTCCCTATATTCATTTATCAGAATATTTATGATAAGCTAAATTAAAATACGAATAGGAGAACAAATATGATGTCATTAGAAAATACATTAACCAACTACTACAATAGCTGGAACGAAGGCTTCTCATCAAAGGATGATGCCAAAATAAGAAGCTATATGTCAGAACGATTTGTTGGTATTTTCGGCTATTCATCGATAGAAAAGCCTGAAGAATATCATTACAACTACGATATTAAAGCTGTGCTAAACCAATACAATGACCAAACTAGAAAAGAATTTGAGATCATATCCACTATGGAAAGAAGAAACGGAGAGAACTATGTGATAGTTGGTCTAGAAACGAGCTACATAGACGGGACTCCCCATCGAGCACACTGTATGTATATCTGGGAGCGAGAGAATAAGGAATGGAAATTACTGCGAGAGTTTATCGAAATAGAACAGTAGGAGGAAAGGCATGAAATACATAGTAAGAATGATTATTATTACCTTCTTCATGGTACTTTTAACCGCTTGTAATGAGAATTCTATTGAAGCAATGGTTACAATTAAAAAAAGTTCAAACGCTAACAATATGGAAGCCATTAAAGAACTACATTTAGGGACTTTATATGAATATGAGTATGAATGGAAACAAGCAAAAGAAACTTGGATTAAAATATGGGCTGAGGCTTATCAGGACGGTGTAAAGGTAGAGCCTAATTTGGCAGAATTGAATTACGGACGAGAACCAAATGAAGATGTTGTTACGGAACCGCTTGGATTTGGCATCATCGAAACGGACGATGAAGACTTTATCATGCTATATACTGGGAGTATTAAACAAGGCCCTAAGAAAATTACGTTAGAAGACTTCAAAAATGTTACGGCCAGTGCATGGGATGAAGCTTTTCAAAAAGAGTTAACGATGGAACTAGGCGAAACGAAAATCATCGGTGCTTATCGTGATACCTCAAATAATACGTTACGATCAGGGTACAACTTACAAGACGAACATGACATTAAGCAGATGATCGAAACCTATGACACTGTAATATTGTTTAAGATGAAAGTAGTGGAAGAAATTGAATAAACTCACTCATGCTATTGCATTAAGAAAACAAGAGAAATATCGTAAATCCAGTCAACTATTACTTGAAATATGGGAAGACTTAAGCCAGCACGAAAAGGCAATCCGTTTTTATGCAGATAAGTCAGATCAAGTATGGACATGAAGGAAAGGGACTGGATGTATGATACCAGTTCCCTATTTCTTAACCCTATTACCCCGCTTGAATTACTAAGAAGAAGCCCAAACATTTACTTTCATATCTGCCGAAAAATATAGACTATACTATTAGATAGGGAGTACTGATGTGTTTAGATTAACGAGTTTTCGTTCTATTTGGTTAGGAAATGCTACTTCTGAGTTAGGCGGGGCATTGTTTACGGCGTGTAATTCTATAATCATTTTTCAACTAACAGGGTCTACTGCTGCACTCGGTTCGGTTTGGTTAATTTACTATATTACCTCCTTCTTTATGCAGCTATTTATTGGCCCCTATATAGACCGTTTTAGTCGTAAGTGGATTATGATTCATTGCCAGTTAATTCGAATGATACTAGCAACTCTACTTCTTGTCCTCCTGTTAAATAATGCCTTTACTATTACCTATATTTTTATCGTTCAGGTGATTGTTGGGTTAATTATGCCAATCTTTATCCCTGCTAATCAGGCTATACTTCCAACTGTCATGAAGCAGGAACAATTAGCTAGTGCTAACGCTTCTCTGGATAGCACCCGCCAAGTGGTGGTCATGGTAGGACCACTTATTGCGGGGCTATTCGTAGACTATCTTGCGGTAGAATGGGTATTACTCATCATTGCAATCGCATTTGCAATAAGTACTTTACTATTACTGCTAGTGAAGGAAAACTATCAAAAGTCAAGTGTACGGAATCCTTGGATCAAGGAATTCCAAGAAGGGCTTGCCTCTTACTTTGAACATAAATTAATCGTCTGGCTTGGTGTATTTTTCGGGTTTGTTCAGTTTGGAGTTGGTGTAACGATAGTCACAACGATTCCTTATATTACATCCATTCTTGATCAACCTTACTCCGCATATGGAATATTTATGGCGTGTTTCCCAATTGGTTATACGATTGGAGCAATCATTAATCGCCGATTTGTGAATGTAAAGGGGCTCGGAATGCTTTTTAGCGCTCTCTTTATTGGCGGATGTACCTATCTTTCTTTAGGCTTTACACCTTGGTATGGACTAGCAGTCGTCACCGAATTAATTGCCGGAATCGTAATAGCAATCTTCAATATCTATAACATTACATTAATCCAACAGACCATTCCGAACCATCTTATGGGGAAGGTTACCTCTGTCAGATTACTGATTATGCGTACGATGATGCCCTTAGGAATCTTGTTTGCAACCTTAACTTCTCCTTATGTAAGTATTCGTACCTTGTATTTGGTTATAGGTAGCATTATCTGCATAACGGCTATTATAGGTTACTTGTATTTAAACAAAAGAATCACGACACCTCTTTTGACCACTTTTGAGAAGCAGACTGCTGTAAAATAATATAGGGGGGTGTAATGTGAGCAAGGATGTGCCGGTCTCAACATTGCACTTTCCCCTTTTATTATTGACTAACACTATTATGGATTCAGAATAGGTATCCCTCCTCATGACTATAACTGTGATTTTCCAAATTTTGGTACAGTAATAAAGACAGATTCGCTTGGAGGTTAAAATGTCTATGAAAACGATACAGATTTCTAAATATATATTAAATATTTGGGACGAGAAGCTTTTACCAAACTTTGATTTACTCTTCTTTTCTTAGGATAGCGAATCACTTATTCCCCCGTTAGGACCAGATATATTAGTTTTCACTTCAAAGGATTTTTTTCAAGACAGTAGCATTAATACCATTGATGTTATTAATAGCTATCAATTATGGGGAATTAAGAAAGAGCTTATTTCATATGTATGTGTGGTCCATCCTACTGTCTTACCAAGATTAGAAAAAGAGACCCTAACAGAGATTTTAATGATTCAACGACAGCTTAATAGTGGGTTAGTTATTGAAAGAAGTACAGTAAGTCACCTAGTAGAAGCTAGTCAACATACAGAGATAAACCAATTGGTGGATAGATATACTTTCGAAGAAGATTCGAAACAATGGTTTAGTATGCATCGCTCTCTATGGAATCATTTCGATCAGGAAACAAAATACGCATTTCTATCTTATTTTGCTCAACAGTTCATCGATGATGTTTCCATAGATGATAACAAATTAGCAAGGTTAAGAGAGCTATATCCACATCTTGCACCATACTTCAATTCGTTTGCTACAGTTAATGGAGCTAATTGTCTTGCAGCAACGCTTGCCGGAATTTCCGAGCAAGGGGCTGAAACGGATTGGATTATCTCACAATGGGTCTTTGAAAGTACGCTATTATTTGCACTAAAAACAAAGAAGTATAGTAAACAACCTTTTATTGAAGGAGAATTACACCCCCAAGATGTACTCCTTTGGAGAGATCATCACAATCATGTTATTCATGCCTGTTACCATTTGGAAGATGGATATTTCTTTAATAAGCATGGAAAAACACTTTTCAATCCGTGGCAAATTATTACCATGGATAATCTTTACAAGACCTGGGGGCGTGAAGGAATGGAATTATATAGAAAGCAAATATAGTAATACTTAAGGAGGGAATTCACATGAGTAAAAAGCGTTACATTGCGTACTTTGTATCTGGTTTTATCATTGGAATATTTATTTTACCCGCCTTTTTAGAGTGGTTAGGGTTCACTTATTCGTTTGCAGATGTATTAGAGCTTATTTTCGGTGAGCCGAATTTGTTTAATCGAATCATCGTCGGATTATTGCTAGTTATTTTCTTAATTTGGATTGGTCGGGGTCTTTACAAAGGATATAAGAAGCTTACATAGTAGATTTTGTGTTACAGAGAGGGAAATAAATGATTCCGTGAACAATGGAGAGATTTCCTGTTAGCTAGAATTAGGCTCTAATTCATGGATCTCTTGAAATTATAAATAAAGTTGTGCCACTTGGTACAACTTTATTTTTTTACTGTATGAAGTGAAATCACATCTATTATTTTTATATTTCCCCAAACCTAACAGAATGCTGTGTCGTCTATAATAGTAAGTGAGGTGAAAATACATGAGTGAGCTCGAGCGTGCTTTTTCTATAGAAGATACTGTCGAAGATCGCGAACAAATAATTGATGACCTAATGCATCAACATGGTGACGACATCCTCCACCTTGTCTATACATATGTTAAAAACCGGACAATAGCCGAGGATTTAACACAAGAAATTTTTATTAAATGCTATGAGAAGCTGGATCAATTCAAGCAACAATCTTCTATCAAAACATGGGCCTTTCGAGTTGCCAGTAACCATTGCAAGGATTACCTAAGAAGCTGGCATTATAGGAAAGTGATTCTCAATGAGAAGGTGTTAGACTACATCCCCTCTAAATCAAAGCAAGTTGAAGATGTCGTCATTACGAAAAGTGAGGATAATCGTTTAGCAAATGCTGTGATGAGTATACCGGTTAAATACAGAGAGGTTGTTTTTCTTCATTACTACAAAGAGTTATCCTTAGCGGAGATTAGTACTATTACTGGTGTTAATATCAATACGTTAAAAACAAGATTGAAGCGAGCTAAAGAACTAATAAAGAAAAAAATGGAGGAGTTGTCATGATGAACAATCCTTTTCAGAATTTAAACAGAGCAATGAAGAACACGGTATTTAAGGATGTTACGTTTTCTAATGAACGAAAAGAAGCGGTAAAAGAGGCGATTCGCGCTCAGCATCATCAAACAGAGCTTTCATCATGGAAGGAAGAAACGGTTCATTCCATATTACAGTTACTTCAACATGAACCAAAGAAGGGCTTTGATATTTCTAATCAATTGCTACAACATAATGAGCTTAGCTTTCAACAGAATGAAGGTCAATTATATACATTGTTACACTTACTTGAGAATAAGGAGCTCCTCGAATCCCATTGGGAAGAGGATCAAAAATACTATTCCTTATCGCTTAAGGGGAAAAAGTGGTTATCTAGATTCAGTCAAGGAAGTGTGAAACACCGTCTAGCTCTTCATTCATTAGTTGAGGAGGTATCACAGTGAGCCACTCCCATTTTGAGGAATATTTAACAAAGGTAACCTCGAAGGTGAAATCGAAAGAGGCTCGTGAAATGATAACGAAGGAGCTTCATTATCATCTAAATGAACTTAGTCAATCCTTCCAAAAGAGAGGCTTCCCTGAAGTAGAAGCGAACGATAAGGCTATTCAAGAAATGGGAGACCCCTCTGCACTTGGTGAAAATCTAAATCGCCTCCATAAACCAAAAATGGACTGGTTATTAGTCGGGATATTGTGTATTGTAGCCGCACTTAGTTTCCTTCCATTAATCGGTGGATTATATGACATTTTAAGGGAACCTGTTTCTTATTTTGTTAAACGACAAAGCTTTTGGTTAAGCCTTGCTCTACTTGTCATAATCGCTTTGATTGTATTTGATTATCGTAGGCTACAGCATTATTGGGTCTATTTTTACCTAGTCGGCGTGGCTATCCTTATATATACCTATTTCACAGGTTATGTACAAAATGATTCCATAACCTGGATACGTTTCTTTACCTTTAGCATCGACCCAAGGCCACTAACTTTATTTCTATTCTTCTTAGCATGGGCCAGTATTACCAATCAGATTAATCGATTTAATACATTGTTCAAGCAGGCACTCCTGCTGGTTCTTTTCTGGATCCCAATTTTGCTCTATTTAACACTACCAAACTATACGTTAAGTATCTTGTATGCTTTGTCCATATGTGTGATGGTCGCTTTTTCTCAAGGACTAAAGAGAATTGTCGTCAGAGTAGGTTCACTCCTATTTCTTAGCAGCGTTGTGCTCATTACGACAACCTTATTAACATTTCAGAATAGTACAGGAGCATTCCCTTTTTTACATCCAGATCTGGATTCTACTAGAGAGGGACATATTTATCAGATCCTAGGAAACATTTTCTCCCATGCTGGGTGGTTCGGTAACGGATTGGATCATGATTCTCTCATCGTATCATTACCTGGAAACCACACAGACATGGCCTTCCCCTATTTAGTTTATTCATTTGGATGGCTATTCGGGGTTATCCTATGTGTATTGCTACTGATGCTTATCGCTCGAGTTTGGAAAAATGGCATAAAAACGAAAGAAAGCTTTGGCAGAATACTCATTACCGGTGGAGCAACCTTACTAACGGTCCCAACGCTTTGGAATCTCCTGATGATGCTTGGCATTGTACCAATAATCGAATTTTCCTTACCGTTTATCAGTTATGGAGGAAATATGTTATTGTTTAATGCGGCGATTCTAGGACTAGCCCTTAGTGTTTATCGGAGAAAAGAGATTATAGCAACAACCGTTAGCAGTAATGGATGAATAACTATTAGCCTGTATGCCTATCTCCTGTAGAATTTTGGTATACAGGCTTTTTATTGTAGAGATTTCTTATAAAATTTCTGTAATAGTTGACGTGGTTATTCGTCAAATAAATAGGGAGGGGGAATAGTATGAAGGAGCACACCATAGAAGAATGGTTTCATAGCTATGAGAAAGATGTAACTAGTTTTTTAGTCTATTTTACAGGATCCTTGGATGTTGAAGATTATGTACAAGATACTTTTCTAATTGCTTTAAGGCAATTTTCAAGCTTTAATGCCAGTTCACACCCAAAAACATGGCTAATTTCTATAGCTAGAAATCAAGTAATAGATCGTTATCGAAGAAAAATGGTATGGGAAAGATTAAAACTTGTTCTATCAAATGAATATACAAGCCAGAACGTTACTGAGATCCATTTCATGCAAAAACTAGAACATAATGAGTTGAACAGGGCAATTCAGCAATTATCCCCTGCTTATCGAGAAGTAGTCATCCTCAGGGGCATTATGGAACTCTCCTCAAAAGAAGCGAGTTTTATCTTACAATGTAGTCCAAACAAAGTAAATGTAATGTTCCATCGCTCGTTAAAGAAATTAAAAATGATATTGGAAAAGGAGGGCTTTAGTTATGAAGGATAACCAATCTATTCAGGAAGACCTACATAACCTTCCAACACATTCCTTAAACAAGGAACAAAAACAACGAATTTTATTACATTTAAAAGCCGGGGTAAGACCCGTAACGAGAAAAGTAATACGATTACCAATTTTAGCTATGATAATTTCCATCGCCTTCTTTATGATTCTTGTTATTTACGAATTTAATGATAATAACTCCCTTCCTCAAACAGCACATTCCCCATTAGAACTTCATGCCATGGAAGGAAAAACCTTTATAATGCCTGGTTCTGGGCAAGAACTGATCGGGATTGAAGATAATGTAGCACTATTAAATGTGTTTGATCACTTTGTTGCCGAAGACACAAGAAGAGTTGCTAAATTAATGATCTTTTATTGGGGCAATCCATCTGAATTAATTGAAAAGAATTATCGAGTGGAGGCAATCAATTCCTATGGACAACAACTTACCCTATCAGAAGGCAGCCTAAATTCCCCACTTTATCAAGAGGATGCTCATACATTAACTAGCTTTTCGCCTTTTCCGACTGAAGGAACGTGGCAGCTATCCTTTTTAGTAGAAGATGAAATACACGGAGCTTTTACACTAGAGGTATTGCCGGCATTTCCAAAGACAGAACATTATACATTAATAGATTCACCACTAGAAATAGAAATTGGTCAAAAAACGGAAATATCCATTGAAAGTTCCTGGAAAGACAAAGAAGAAATTGAGGTGACCTTATTAGATGAAAACGGAATAGAAGTTGACTCAGATAATTTCTTGCAGAATGCAACAAATATTGATTCCGCAACTAATAATCCCATTTACCTCTATAGTGGCAGTCTATCGTTTCCAGAGAAAGGAACGTGGGTACTCGTTATTGATGGTGAGAAAACGGAAGTATTTGATAATTAGTAGAGACCCGAAAACAACTGGCATCCTAATCGAAAAGATTGTTATTAAGGACTTTTAGGGTATTCCTCTAAGTCCTTTTCTTATAAGTTACCCAAATTCTATCCTCTTTTATATGTTCAACTTCAAGTAACAATGTTAAACTAACGAAAGTAAGAATGAAATCGTTTCACTTCATCTCATTCGAAATTTAAAATAGGTAATCCTAATAACAGGAATAGATGTAACACAACATTTATGGACTATACGGGGAAGGAAATATACCAATGAGCATAATAACTGAGGATAGTAGGAATTTCATGAAAGCCAATCCACATTCCACCTACATTTCATTATCTAGAGAAGAATGGTCTAGTCTATATACTAGCCCTCCTATTGACCTATCCCAAATTGAAATCAAGAACTTGCAAGGGATAGTAGGAACCTTAACCAAAGATGAAATTTATAGTGCGTATCTTCCACTTATACAATATTTGTCTGTTCATATTCAGGCTACTAATCGCTTGCATAAGGCGAGAAATGATTTTTTTAAGATGGATACAAAGAAGCTACCCTTTATAATTGGAGTTGCTGGTAGTGTCGCAGTTGGGAAAAGTACGACATCACGGATCATTCAATCCTTACTTTCCAACTTACCTGATCGGCCAAAAGTAGATCTTGTGACGACTGATGGATTTTTATACTCTAATGCTGTTCTAAAGGAAAAAGGACTATCCGATCGAAAAGGGTTTCCAGAGAGCTATGACTTAAAAGCGCTGCTTGATTTTCTAACGGAAATTAAATCAGGAAATCCATGTGTTCAGGCTCCTGTTTATTCTCACTTACACTATGACATCATGCCGGACGAATACTATGATATTTGTCAGCCTGATATTGTGATTATAGAAGGAATTAATGTTTTGCAAACACCTAAACCGGTAGGGGATAGTATTCCGAGTAAGTTTGTTTCCGATTTCTTTGATATATCCATTTATGTCGACGCAAATGAACATCATATACGTCAGTGGTATTTGGAAAGGTTTAAGCTGTTAAAGGAAACGGCCTTTACAAAACCGGAATCTTATTTCCACCGCTATGCAACCTTAACCGACACCGAAGCAGAGGAATTCGCAACAGATATTTGGAATCGAATTAACAAGGTTAATTTAGAAGAAAATATCCTACCAACCAAGTTCCGAGCTGACATTATTATGGAAAAGAATCAAAATCATCAGGTACAGATGGTTAGAGTAAGAAAGATATGATGTTGATTTAAGACCTAAAAAATGGTAAAGGCCCCGTGAAATCGCTATTTGTCCTATTGATTTCATGGGGTCTCTTTTCTAATTCGCCATTTTATAGACATTCATCTGAAACTTTTCGCCAGCTTTTACGTCTAAATCTAACTCACATACAAAGGGGGGTGCTTCATGAATCCACCAGTAGAAAGACAGATAAAGGAACTATATGAAAGCTATCATCATGAAATTTTTAGCTTTATTTTTATCATGATTGGGGAACGACAGCAGGCAAAGGATCTAATGCAAGATACTTTCGTAAAGGCATTTATCCATTTGCAGGACTTTAGAGGGGATGCTAGTGCTAAGACATGGTTGTATCGTATTGCACGAAATGTAGCGATTGACTTTCTTAGAAGAAAAAAGCCTATATCCTATTACTTAGATTATTATTCTCCAATTCGTTCCAAGCAACCAACTCCAGAGGAGATTCTGCAACTAAATGAAAATAAACAACAGCTTTATCAGGCTCTTTCCCAGTTAAGAAAAGGATATAGGGATGTTATTATCTTGCGGAAAATCCAGGAGCTTTCCATTAAAGAAACCGCTGCAATCCTAGCTTGGAAGGAAAGCAAGGTCAAAACAATGCTACACCGTGGACTTGAAGCACTTCGAGGCGAATTGGAGAAGGAGGGTTTTGTCCATGAATCGAAATAATGAAAAACAGCATAACCTAGAGAACGAGCTAAAAGGTCTAAGCCAAGTTTCCTTAACAGAAGCGGAATCCACAGAAGCATTTCAGATAATCATGAATAGAATTAGTAAAACGAACAAGCAAGCAAATAGACGTCTATATGTAACCCGAGCTTTTGTTACCACTTCTACCTTATTCGTAATTGCTATCATAGGATGGTTTATATACAGTGGAATAAGTCCAGAACACGATTCATTCCGAAGCGCATCCAACTCCAATCAACTGGACGGGATTGAATTAGAAATCACAATAGATAAAAAACACTATTCCTTACATGAGGACCTTATCGCTAATGTCACCCTAACCAATTATACGAATAAACAAAGAGTAATCTATGTACCTACTTCAGTTGAGGAAGAAGAGGGCATTGCGGCTGTCATGATAGAAAAACGAAACGAAACAGCAGTCCAATTCTTAGACCCAAAAACTAATCTTGACCTGCCAAATATTAATGGGCGCGTATTCGATGATTATGTCCAAGTAACATTAGGAGCAAATGAAACGATTGAACAGAAGTTCCAGTGGAATAAAGCATTATTTAACCAGGAAGCAGAAGATATTGTGCCAGCGGATACAGGCGAATATATACTAAGCTCCTTTGTTGTATTAGATGATTTACAAGCTCAAACGGAAGATGATGAGCCTGAGAAGCAATTGATTACGAAGCTCACCCTTAATCTATATGATAAAGAAAAACCTCATGACTTATACACGGAAGAAGCATGTGCAGATACTGCTATCGTATGTGTTAATGCTAGGACAAAGGATAATGCTATCAAGGTATCGATTGGTAGTAGTCAATTGGGTAATGAAGAAGGTCGCATGATCATGGGAGACAGCTTCGAGCGTGATATAAACACGGAGACCCTTCTAGTAAAGCCTCATGGTACTATTACATTAGAATTTATCCATCACTATCCTGAAAAGCTCACTATCTATCAACTAGATCATCATGAGCGAGGAGAAGGAAAAGAGCTTGAACTGCCCAGCTTTCAGGCACCGGAAAAGTCCGGGTATTATACGTATGAAATTGATGGCGTCTACTCCAACGGCCATGCCATTCATTATTTAAAAATAAAAGTGAAATAAGTAAAATTGGCTGGTTTACGTTCTTTGGAATACAGAACGATAAACCAGCCAAATCAATACATCATGATACTTCATTGGGTCACAATCTTTATATAGACCTATTTCCATTAACCATTAAGATTCATTCGTTAACCCATCATAAATTCGGTCCAAATTCCATTTCATCATAGCGTAGTAACTATCTCCCTCTTCGCCTTCTTCTGCTATAGAATCGGTGAAGACTTTGGAGAATATTTCAATTCCGGTTTCTTGAGATATAGTTTTCATAGGACGATCATCTACACTTGATTCGACAAACAAGGATTGCACTTCGGTATCCCGGAGCTTATCTACCAGATTTTTAATTTGATTTGGAGTCCCTTCTTCTTCCGTGTTTATTTCCCAAATATAGGCGGAAGGAATGTTATAGGCTTCTGAAAAATATTTAAAGCACCCTTCACTCGTTACAATCCATTTCTTATTTGCCGGAATAGAATCGAATTTACCTTTTGCTTCCTCATCTAATTCCTTTAATTTATCCACATAATTCGCTAAGTTCTCCTGATAGTATGCTTTATTCTCCGGATCCTTTTCTGATAATTGCTTTTCAATATTTTGTGCATAGATAATGCCATTTTCGAGGTTTAACCAAGCATGTGGATCTTCTTTTCCTGCTTCTTCTTTTCCTTCCAAATACAACGGTGCTACACCTTCACTAACAGCAAAGTAATCCTTATTTTCTTCTTTGTTAGCATTTTGCATGAGTTTCGTAAACCAAGCATTTCCACCTGTCTCCAGATTTAAACCGTTATAAAATACGATATCCGCATCAGTTGCTTTTACAATGTCATCTGGTAGTAGTTCATATTCATGTGGGTCTTTCCCTACCGGAACGATACTATGCAAGTTGACATTGTCACCTGCAATATTTTTCGTTATATCCCAAATAATCGAGTTGGTTGTCACGACATTCAATTTATCATTATCATAGGAGCTATTATCCGTTCCACATCCAGCTAATAACAATAGGCTTCCTACTACAATGGTTAGAAATATTGTAGCTTTTTTCGTTATATTCATGCTCTTACTACCTTCTTTCTAAAGACGTTTTGCTTTGGTGATAAGAAGAAGCTAACCGCAAATAGAATGGCGGAAGTGAGTACAATACAAGAACCAACAGCTATATTAAACGTATATCCAATTACTAGACCGATGATGGATGATGCACCTCCAAGAATAGAGGAGAGAATCATCATTGAGCTTAATCGGTTGGTAAACAAATAGGCTGTGGAAGCTGGTGTTATCAGCATAGCCACAATTAAAATAGTACCGACACTTTGCATCGCGGTAACGGACACCACGGTTAATAGAATCATTAATAAGTAGTGATAACGGTTGACGTTCATTCCAAATGCTTTTGCCATATTAGGATCAAAGGATGTAATCAGTAACGGCTTAAAGAAAATAACTAAAATAATAAGGACGATAAATAAAATCGAAACCGTAAGCCATTTATCAAAATCCTGTACCGCTAATACATTCCCAAAGAGAATATGGAAAAGGTCGGTTGAGCTATTAGCAATTCCAATTAATATAACCCCTAATGCCAGGAACGAGCTAAACGTTATTCCAATGGCGGCATCGTTTTTTATTTTACTGTTATTGGAGATATACGTAATTATAAAGGAAGCTAATAATCCTAGCGCGATTGCTCCAACTAGGTAGTTAACACCTAATAAGAAGGAAATCGCAACCCCAGGTAGTACGGCATGGGAGATAGCATCGCCCATTAGCGACATCCCTCTAAGAATGATGAAACACCCAACGGCACCTGCAACAATACCAATTGCGGTCGCTGTAACAAATGCATTCTGTAAGAAATGATAGTCAAAAAAGTCATGGATAAAGTTCCCTAGCATTATCCCTCACCGCCTTTCACTACAATGGAATCTCCATATGTTTTAATTAGATTATCCTCTACAAATACTTTTTTTGTATCTCCATAGGCAATTAATTGCTTATTCATTAGAATGAGCTGGTCAAAGTATTCCTTTACTTTCCCAAGATCATGGTGAACGATAAGAATCGTCTTTCCTTGGTTTCGAAATTCAACTAGCAAATCCATGATAATCTTTTCACTCACCGTATCAATTCCCACAAAGGGCTCATCAAGGAAAATCAAATCTGCTTCTTGTACTAATGTCCTAGCAATTAGAACGCGTTGGAATTGCCCACCAGACAAAGCCCCGATTTGTTTATTTTGATACTCGTGCATGTGTACCTTCTTCAAGGCATCCTCTACACGCTTCCAATCTTGTGCCGTAATTCGTTTAAATAACTTCCCTGAAGGATATAAGCCTAATGATACACATTCTCTAACCGTAATCGGAAATGTATAATCAATAGCGCTCTTCTGCTCTACATAAGCAACTTTTCTTTGCACATTTTTTAACATGGTTCCGTTATAATAGGTTTCCCCACTACTTGGTATTAATCGAAGAATTCCTTTTATAAGTGTTGATTTACCCGCTCCATTCGGACCAAGTATACCAACTATAGACGGCTTCTCTATTTGGAAGCTAACATTTTCCACTACATTGGTTCTGCCATCATAGCTAATGGAAAGGTCTTTTACTGCTAACATGTGTATCACCCCTGCTTTGTGTCATCATCTATTTACGAAAGAAGTCAATTCTCGAAAAGAACTAACTTATTTTGCACTCCCATCGAAAAATGTCCTTCATGTAAAAATGTTTCCCTCGGTAAACTTTATACTTAATATACTCCTTTCAGTTGGTTTTGTAAAGTAAATAATTTTATGGATTTCTTTCATAGAATGCGCTTGTTTCTAGGTTTTCAATACTAAAAGAGGAGGCTTTTTTCCAATATAAAATGTACCCATGAATAAATCTCATAGGTACATTTCAACCTTAAACATTTATAAACCAATCTAGTATTACAGTATTATTTCCCTAATCACGAAACACTACCTCTTAAACACCCGATCCCCATCATAACTATAAACCACAAGCTTATCATCCACATATGTCTCCATATACACCTTCCTTCCCCATAACTGGTATATATAAGGCAGGACATTTTCTAAATAATGTAGATCAAGCTCGGTACCTTCGTAGCCATGTACCAAATAAAGCTCGCCATTACGTAAATAGTCTCCATCCACTACACGAATGTACGGAAATCCACCATTCACGCGCATAGACACTAGTTGATCACGGATATTTTCATAATCCTTATCCGAGATGCGGTAGTAGGCACCTTGCTTTTCGAATAGATACAAGTCCTCTCGCTCCACTAATTCCTTTGTCAAATAGTTACGGATGAAGGAAATGTCGGATTCAATTTCCCGTACTTCGAAAATTTTTTCCCGACCTGAGCCTGGTTTTATTCCTCTTTCTTTCATCTCCTCTGTTGGGTTGTTGTAGCGTTCTTCGATGTCTTCAAATATTTTTAATCCTAAATAATATGGGTTGATTTGTTGTTTGGACGGCTGTACGACAGCAGAGTTTAGTTTAGCAAATTCGACGGTTTCATCGGATGTTAAGTCCAGTTCACGTAAGATGCGTTGGTGCCAGTAGGAAGCCCAGCCTTCATTCATGATTTTCGTCTCCAGCTGTGGCCAGAAATAAAGCATTTCCTCGCGCATCATCGTCAGAATATCGCGTTGCCAATCCTCTAATTCTCGGCTGTAATGCTCAATAAAGAGGAGCAAATCCTTTTCTGGCTTTGGCGGGAATTTCTTCCGCTTCTTCACACTTGGCTTCTCCTCTTCTTCTTTTTCTGTTTCATCTAATCCCCATAAATCATCATATGGGGAAGTGGCCTTCTTAATTGGGGACTCCTCCTCATCCCAAGCATACTCCGTAAGCTTAGGGCGCACGATGGAAGGGTCGATATGTTCTTGAATAGCAAGTACTGCATCTAAGAATTTCTCCACTTCATCTCTACCATGCAGAAGCTCATAGTGTGCAATACGTTCTGCGGTCGCTGTCATGCTTTCGACCATATCCCTTCTCGTATTGGAGAAACGAACATTATTTTTAAAGAAATCACAATGAGCTAGAACATGAGCAATGATTAATTTATTTTGAATCAGACTATTCGTATTTAATAAGAAGGCATAGCATGGATCTGAATTAATGACTAGCTCGTATATTTGGCTTAAGCCTAAATCATATTGTAGCTTCATCCGGTGGAATTGTTTTCCAAAGCTCCAATGGGAAAAGCGTGTTGGCATACCATAGGCACCAAACGTATAAATGATATCGGCTGGACATATTTCATAACGCATCGAATAAAAATCTAACCCAAACCCTTCTGCAATTTCTGTAATTTCCTCAATTGCTTTATGCAGCTCTTTTGCATCGGTCAATGATGATCCCTCCAAAATATGCTTTTTATAGTTTATGAGGGAGTAAAGGAATGATGAACCACATAAAGGAATAATGTGACACTTCATGTAGAAGAGATAGTAAGTTTTTCCACTTAAGGCTTAGCAATGAAAGGCTATAAATAAAGGATTCCTATACAAATTCGTTATTCTGACGGCACTTGAATTTCAATTCGCTCATTGTTACATCAATTATGACAACTTACGAAACCAGCTTAAATCGTAACAACTACTATTTACAAAACGTAACCGTTCCGATATAATCATTTCTGAACGATTTAAGGGAGAGTTGTCATTTGAAAAATATCTGGTTATTAACTAGTTTTATAGGATTACTATTACTATTAGCAGCATGCAACACGAATGATGAAAATGCATCATCAGCTGCTGGTGTTCAAAATACAGACGATACACTAACGATTTTCACTTCTATCTATCCATTAGAAGATTTTGCCAAAAAAATCGGTGGAGAGCATGTACAAGTAAATACCCTTATCCCACCAGGAGCAGACAGCCATACGTTTGAGCCTACCTCTAAGGATATCTTAGATATTGCCAAGGCAGATGCCTTTATCTTTAATGGACTTGGTATGGAGTCGTACGCGGAAAAAGTAAAGGAAACACTGAAGAACGAAGATGTGGTATTCGTGGAGGCAGCAGAAGGTATGGAAGCTATTCCACATGATCATGAGCATCATGGCGAAGAAGCAGATAGTCATGGTCACGACGGCGATGAGCACCAGGATTCAGAACACGATGATGGTCATCACCATGGGGATCAAGATCCACACGTATGGATTGACCCAAACCAGGCGATTGTTCTCGCTGAACATATTAAAAATACCCTCGTTGATCTTAAGCCTGAAGCACGTGAAGCGTTCGAGGAAAACTTTGAAACATTGAAACAAGACTTGGAAGCATTAGATGAGGAATTCCATCAATTAGTAGATTCCAAGGAAAATCCGGAGATGATTGTCTCACACGCTGCCTATGGATATTGGGAGAAAAGCTACGGCATTAAATCCATCCCAATTGCCGGTCTATCTTCTAGCCAAGAGCCGTCTCAAAGTGAATTAACAAAGCTAATTCAAGTAGCAAAAGAAAAAGATTTAAAATACGTTATCTTTGAACAAAATATAACCCCTAAAGTTGCAAAAGTTATTCAAGACGAGATTGGTGCGGAACCCCTGTATTTGCATAATATATCCACACTGACAGATGAAGATATCGCAAATGAAGAAGATTACTTCAGTTTAATGGAGCGAAACTTGGAAACATTAGATAAAGCACTACGATAACACTTCACATCTGAAACAGTACGTGAACAACTAAAATATACTACAAGAAAGCTTGGAAATGGGTGTGACCCTCATTCCAAGCTTTCTTCATCTTGCTATTGTATTTAACGTACCCGCTATACCGCACATTTATCCTTAAGCTTTTTCGTCTCTAGCTATTTTATTAGAAATTCGACTTGCCTATCTTGGTTTAATAAAAGGTACAAATTTTTAAAGTGACTTATCTTATCCTGATCCTTCATTTCAAAATTAACATCACTAATGCTTGCAGAATACTTACTGAAATCCTCATCACTTTCATGAAGGGTTAATTTTATTTCTAAATACTCATTTTCATTTTCAAATTGAAGGACAAGGAGATCATCCTGTAGTTCATACTTCCCGTCACCGTACCTATTACTTGTAAATCCATTTCCACCTTTAAATTCTATTGTCATAATAGAATCATATTTCATCGATCCACCCTCTAGTGGCATATATGGATGAGCAAGTCTGAAGGTTTGACCAGATAAATCACCGCTAGGTGTAGAGCCAAAAGGTAACATGCTTAACGCAAGTGGAACAAAAATAGCTAGGCAGGCAATAGCCGCTATATAAGGAAGAACTTTGGAAGTTATCTTTCTTTTCCTAGGAATAGGCTTCACCTTAGCCCATAATTCTTCTTTCAATCCCTCTGGCACTTTAATTGAATCCATCTCCTTGGTTATGTGTTCTTTTATGTTCTCTTCTTTTAGATTATGATTCAACACCATTATCACCTCCCAATTGATACTGATCATATAATTTCTGTTTTGCGCGATATATTCTTGATTTAACGGTTCCTAATTTAATCGAAAGTAGGCTTGCAATTTCTTTCTCTGTTAAATCTTCTATATATTTCAAAACCAATACTTGTTTTTGGTCTGGTGGAATAGCATCTAGATATTTTTCTAACTCATCTTTCTTATAGTTAAATTCATTTGAGATGGCGATATGTTCTTCTTTTAATTCATATGCTAGTTGTTTTTTATTTTTATTATAGATATCAATAGCCGTACGTGTTGCAATAGTAGTAATCCAAGCATTAAGTTTGGATTGCTGCTTCATTTTCCCCCAATTTTTAAATACCTTTATAAAGGTATCATGTGTCGCATCTTTGGCTAGCTCCTCATTTTTCAAGATATAAAAGGCAGTTTTATACACTTTCTCGAAATAGACTTCATATATTGCTGCTTCATTTAGCCCACTAATCCCAAACACCCCCTGTATATATACAGACCGTATAACACCTTGAAAAGTTCCTCTTTGACTAAAATTTTTAGGCTCTACATTGAATTACAATATAACAGGATTTTAACATACCTAATACACAACCAATTCCATTTTTAACAAAAAAATAGTGCTATCCCCAGGATGAGATAGCACTATATATTTCTCTATAAAATTAAAAATTTCCCACTACTATTGTTAACGATTATTAAGCCGTTACCATAACTTTACACATATTATTCGTAAATTCAACTGGATCCTCTACTGGTAGGCCTTCAATTAGTAGTGCTTGATTGAACAAAATGTTAGTGAATAAATCTAATCTTTCTTTATCCTTCTCAAATGCATCCTTTAATGTTTGGAATACTTCATGGTTTGGATTAATTTCTAGTACCTTTTCCGCTTTTACATGCTGGTTATTATCCGGCATCGCATTAATAACCTTTTCCATCTCAATTGAGATTTCCCCATCTGCAGTTAAGCATACTGGATGAGAACGTAAACGCTTGGATAGTCGAACTTCTTTTACCTTTCCAGCTAGCTTTTCCTTCATGTATTCGAAAAGCTCTTTGTTTTCCGTTGTTTCTTCTTCTGTTGTCTTATCGTCTTCTGAGTCAATGCCTAAGTCTTGGCTAGAAACGGATTTGAATTCTTTTTCCCCATAGCTCATAAGCATGCGGATAGCGAATTCATCAATTTCTTCTGTAAAGTATAGAATTTCATAGCCTTTATCCGCTACAAGCTCTGTTTGTGGAAGCTTGTCTATACGGTCAATCGAATCACCTGTTGCATAGTAAATATACTTTTGATCCTCTGGCATTCTGGATACATACTCTGCCAAGGTCACCAGCTTCTTCTCTTTAGAGGAGTAGAATAGCAAGAGATCTTTTAATGTATCTTTATTCGCTCCAAATTCGTTATACACACCAAATTTCAACTGACGACCAAATGCTTGGAAGAATTTCTCATATTTTTCTCGATCATCTCGTTGCAGATTAATCAGCTGTTGTTTAATCTTCTTATTAATATTTTTGGCAATCAGCTTTAATTGTCGATCATGCTGTAGCATTTCTCGGGAAATGTTTAGGGATAGGTCCTCTGAATCGACAAGTCCCTTTACAAAGCTAAAGTGGTCTGGAATCAAGTCTCCACACTTCTCCATAATTAGTACACCATTGGAATATAGCTCTAATCCCTTTTCATAATCCTGCGAGTAGTAATCAAATGGACGGTTCTCCGGAATAAAGAGAAGCGCATTATAACGAATCGTACCGTCGACACTTAAATGAATATGTTTTAATGGTTTATCAAAACCATATCGCTTCTCACGATAGAAGTTTTCATAATCCTCATCAGATAGCTCGCTTTTATTCTTTTTCCAGATTGGAACCATGCTGTTGATGGTTTCTTCCTCTTTATAGTCGATATATTCATCGCTATCGTCATCCTTCTTGCTTTTCGTTACTTCCATCTTAATAGGATAACGAATGAAATCGGAATACTTCTTCACGATTTCTTTCAGACGATATTCTTCTAAGTACTCATCATAATTCTCATCTTCCGTGTTTGCTTTTAGCTTTAATGTAATTTCTGTTCCAACTGAATCTTTTGACGCAGCTTCTATTGTATAACCATCTGTACCTTTGGATTCCCATTTGAACGCTTCGTCACTTCCTAATGCTCTACTTACTACTGTTACAACATCTGCAACCATAAACGCTGCATAGAATCCGACACCAAATTGTCCGATAATGTCATGACCATCTTTAATTTCATTTTCATTTTTAAAGCTTAAGGAACCACTTTTAGCAATAGTACCTAAGTTTTTCTCTAGCTCTTCTTGGGTCATCCCAATACCAGTGTCAGTAATGGTTAATGTTCTTGCCTCTTTATCCGCTTCAATCTTTATATAATAATCACTTTGATTAAAGGTTAAATTCTCATCGGTTAATGCTTTGTAGTAAATCTTATCGATTGCATCACTCGCATTTGAAATTAGCTCACGCAAGAATACCTCACGCTGTGAATAAATCGAGTTAATCATTAACTCTAATAATCGCTTGGATTCTGCTTTAAATTTCCTTTTCCCCACGCTCAACACTCCTTTATCATGATTCCATAGATTGGTTTAGATTATTTTTAGCACTCTATAGCCGAGAGTGCTAATCACTACCACATAAATACCATATTTTATGAAAAGGTGTCAATTGGTAAGGATAGATTTCGCATATTTCTATACGTTTCAGGAGAATTTATAAGCAGGAGGGATCGTTATGGAACATCAATTTTTATCTGTTGAAGCATTTAACGAGCTTATTCAACAGTGGAGCGGAAGACAAGTTAAAATAACGAAGCACGAAATGGACGATGTGGACCAAATCGTGCTTCATTTACAAAGTGTATCGTACGACCGTAATACGCGTAGAATAGATGATTATGTGCCAATACACAGTCTACAGTTACATGGGGAAGGTCAGATTCAAACATTAGCAACGATGAGTACACAGCCCCTTCCTTCTCCTTCTTACGAAATACCGCTACAGGACAGTGCCATGTATGAATTTGATGGGGAAAAATTTTTTATTACGACAGAGCGTGGGGTTTATAAGATAGAGTTGGCTTAAGTAGTAGGGGCTGATTTAACGGCCCTTTTTCTTTGTACAAAAAGCCCTCTTTCGTATGCTACGACAGGAATTCGCATGGCATGTTTATCCATCCGCTCAGATAAAATTCCATTACGTTAGGATATTCCTCACCTATCATGTGTAATATTTATACTATAGTTCAACCAAAGAATTGGCTGTTTAATTGACTCTTTTTGCTGTAAAAATAAAACGCTCTGGTGCATCTCCAATATAGCCAAAAGGATAACACGTGGTAACAGTTAATATTTCTTCGGGCGCAGTAGGCTTAATAACCGTAAGATCATCAGCATCAACAATTTTGGTATCCACAATCTCGTAGGTGAAATCGCCATATTGTAATTTAACAATAAACTGATCACCAATACCTATTTGATCAAATTTTTTAAATACCGTGTCACGATGTCCGGACAACACGATTTGATCATTTTGATTAGGTAAAGCAGTCCCTATATAGTGGCCAACACCTTTACGAAGCTGCTCACTATCTGTACCTTCTACTATTGGTAGCTCCTCATCGATTTTAGGCACCTCTAATATACCGATCGTATCCCCTATTTGAAATTCGGGGATATCAATCTCCTCCTCTTCTTGCGGTGGAGATTCGAAGATTAGCCCTTTAGCTTCTACCAATAATTTATCCTGCTGTTGGGCTGAATTCCATATATTAAATATAGAATATCCTGACAAGGAAACACCAGCTACAATTAATAATACAGTAACAAAGGAAAGTATCTTTTTTGCCATGCTATTTCACCCCTAACTTTCGCACGATTCTTACTACTCTTATCATACCTATTTTATTGGTAAATGTTAAGAGGAGTTAATTTATTTTACATTACCAAATCAAAACCACCAGTGTGAACTGGTGGTTTGCTCTGCGGCTTGAAGCCTCTTTTACCGGCCTTGGCCTTAAAGGCCCACTGAATGGTTTTCCCTTACGCACCACATCCACGCACTGATTCTAAAGAATCTCTTATATCTTTCTATTTTTTTCTCCTGTGAATGGATCAAACTCTTCGAATAACGTTAATTGATCTGATATATAATCTTCTCGGAGCTGATTCCTAATATATTCTTCTATTTACTTCTTATTTCGGCCCACTGTATCGACGTAGAAACCTCGACACCAGAATTTTCGATTGCCATATTTATATTTTAAATTTGCATGTCGGTCGAATATCATTAAACTGCTTTTTCCTTTTAAATATCCCATAAACTGAGATACACTCAGCTTTGGTGGGATACTTACTAACATATGGATATGATCTCGACATGCATTTGCCTCATGAATGGTTACACCTTTTCTCTCGCATAATTCTCTTATTATTTTTCCTATACTTTGTTTGTATTTTCCATATATAATTTGTCTTCTGTATTTTGGTGCAAACACGATGTGATACTTACAATTCCATGTTGTATGTGCTAAACTATTCTTGTCCTTCATTGGGACATGCCTCCTTCGTTTATTTGATGTAGTGGTCGGGAAACCAACTATATCTTATCACGAAGAGAGGCCTTTTTTAATTTTAATACCACGCTATAAGCTCTCCGGAACCCCCGGCATAGCCAGGGGTTTTCAAATGACACAAAAAAGCCCTCAAGATTGTTAAACCTTGAGGGATCCTATCATTTATACGGTTACTGCCTCTTGTTGGAAGAAGCTTTTCATTGCATGGTACACATCACGTTTTTCTTTTAAAATATAATGGCGAAATTTCTGGTTCTCAATGCTATTATAAGCTCGCATTAGAGTGGAGTGGCGATTATAAATATTAACCTCTGCATAACCGAACATATTGGACACATCCATAATTTCATTCACAAGCCGGATACATTTTGGATTGTCAGAGGTAATATTCTCACCGTCGGAAAAATGAAAAGGATAAATATTATAGCTCGAAGGATTATAGCGATCTTCAATCAATTCAAGGGCCTTCGTATAGGCGGAAGAACATATCGTTCCACCACTTTCCCCTTTTGTAAAAAATTCTTCTTCGGAAACTTCCTTTGCCTCTGTATGATGAGCAATAAAGGCGATATCAACTTGCTCATATTTGGTTTTAAGGAATCGGTTCATCCAGAAAAAGAAGCTTCTGGCCATATACTTCTCAAAAGACCCCATCGAGGCACTCGTATCCATCATTGCTAAAACAACTGCTTTGGACTCTTTTTTCACTTCTTCATTCCAAGTTTTGAATCGCAAGTCGTCATTATAGATTGGGGTAATACCAGGATTTCCTTCTCTAGCATTTCGTTTTAATGCGGTTAGAATGGTTCGTTTCTTATCAATATTTCCCATTAAACCTTTCTTTCGGATATCATTAAATTCTATCTTTTCGGTTACAATCTCAGCCTTTTCCTTCTCTTGCAAATTCGGTAGCTCTAACTCTTTAAATAGGGCCTCCTCTAGCTTCTCTAACGATACCTCAGCTTCATAGTAGTCACTTCCAGGCTGATCGCCTGCCTTCTTTCCATCGCCAGGACCTTGCTTTTGTTGTCCTTTCGCATTAGGATCTTTTGCTACTACATCTCCTACTTTACTATCTCCATCTCCTTGCCCTACATGCTTTGACTTATTGTAATTGTACCTGATTTTATACTCATCTAATGAACGAATCGGTATTTTGATTACATCTCGGCCATTGGACATCACGATTGCTTCTTCACTAATTAAATCGGGTAAATTATTCTTAATGGCTTCCTTAACTTTATCCATATGACGCTGTTGATCTTGAAAGCCTTTGCGATGGAGGGACCAGTTTTCCTCAGAGATGACAAAGTTATGTTTACCTTCCTGCACAACATCCCCTCCTATTCTGTTTAGTAAAAAGTATCGTGCTCCTCTTTTAGAAGATTACGATACTTTTCTCTATACTATGCAACTTGTCGCATATTATTGCATTCTATTTTAAAAAATGGTTTACAAAAAGGTAACAAGACTAGCCCGTTTGCGAGTCTTGTTACCTTCCTCCATTGTATGACTACCGATTTAGCAAGCTTCCCACATAGCGTAAAAGCTCATTAGCAGAAACAGAATTATAGCCATATTCATCTATTAATCTAGCAATTACTTCATTAATTTTCTTCAGCTGTGATTCATCCGGTGTCTTGGACGATGTCGTTATTTTGACAACATCCTTTAAATCAGCAAACAATTTCTTTTGTATAGCTTCGCGTAATCGTTCGTGTGAATTGTAATCAAATCGTTTTCCTTTTCGTGCAAAAGCAGAGATTCGGATTAAGATTTCTTCACGGAAAGAGCGCTTTGCATTTTCTGAAATACCAATTTGCTCCTCAATAGAACGCATCAGTTTTTCATCTGGATTCATTTCTTCTCCGGTTAATGGATCACGAAGCTTGTTTTTATTACAATATGCCTCCACATTATCTAAATAATTATTCATTAACGACTTAGCCGATTCTTCATACGAATACACAAATGCCTTTTGAACTTCCTTCTTCGCAATTTCATCATATTCTCTTCTAGCTACTGAAATATAATTCATATATTTCTCTTTATCTTCATCTGATATAGAAGGATGTTGATCGAGACCTTCTTTTAAGGAGCGTAGTACATCCAGCGCATTGATTGAAGGCACTTCTTTTCGTATGATAGCAGAAGATATTCGGTTTATCACATATCGAGGGTCAATCCCCTCCATCCCCTCCGTAGGGAATTCCTTTTTTAGCTCCTCTACATCTAGCTGATTAAAGCCCTCCACATTCTCGCCATCATATAGTCGCATTTTCTTCAGTAAATCCATTCCTTGTTTCTTGGATTCTTTTAATCTCGTTAAAACCGAGAAAATAGCCGCTACTCGTAATGCATGTGGAGCGATGTGGACATGTGCCATATCACTTTGATTAATCATTTTTTCATAGATTCGTTCTTCCTCACTAACCCGTAAATTATACGGGATAGGCATCACAATAATTCTAGAATGCAGTGCTTCATTCTTTTTATTGGAAATAAAGGAACGATACTCCGATTCATTCGTATGCGCTACAATAAGCTCATCTGCTGAAATAAGTGCAAATCTTCCCGCCTTAAAGTTTCCTTCCTGTGTAAGCGATAGTAAATGCCACAAAAATTTCTCATCACATTTCAGCATTTCCTGAAACTCCATCATTCCACGGTTGGCTTTATTCAATTCGCCATCAAATCGATATGCCCTCGGATCCGATTCAGATCCATACTCGGCAATCGTTGAAAAATCAATACTTCCGGTTAAATCCGCAATATCCTGGGACTTCGGATCGGAAGGACTGAAGGTTCCAATCCCAACACGCTTATCCTCTGATAAGAAGATGCGCTCTACCATCACATCCTCTACACGCCCACCATAGTCCTTTTCCAGTCGCATCGTATTAAGCGGTGACAGATTCCCTTCGATTCGAATGCCATATTCATGGAAAAAGTCCTCTCGCAAATGTTGGGGAATAAGATGCAAGGGGTCCTCATGCATGGGACAGCCTTTAATCGCATACACAGCACCCTCATCTGTACGAGAATATTTTTCCAATCCTCTTTTTAGCATGGTTACAATAGTAGATTTACCACCACTAACCGGGCCCATTAATAACAATATACGTTTTCTAACATCTAGTCGTTTGGCAGCTGGATGAAAGTATTCCTCAACGAGTCTCTCGATTGCCTCCTCCAGGCCAAAAATCTCCTCACCGAAAAACTCATACATCTTACGACCATCTCGTTCCTTTACACCAGCAGATTTGATCATGTTATAAACACGGGAATGGGCTGTCTGGGCAACCTCAGGCCGCTCCTTCACAATTTCCAGGTACTCCGCGAACGTACCCTCCCATTTCATACGATTCTCTTCCTCACGATAGCTCTTCACCTTGTTCAGAATATCCATGTTTTGTCTTCCCTCCATCTTGGACGCGGTTTATATAGCTTATGCACGAGTACCCCTCGTGATTCCGACTAGTTTTGTTAGGACAGGGTGGATGGGGGTGGGGGTAGTTTTGGCGGGGGAGTTTTTATTGGGGGCGGGGGTAGTTTTCTTGGGTTTGGGTGCATCTTTACTGGAGACGGGCTCATCCTGCTTTCGTTTGGGAGTATCTTTACTCGGAATGGGCACATGCTCTCCGGGGGTGGGCGCATCCTTCTCTCTTTTGGGCTCATCTACTCTCGGTGGGGGCGCATCTTTCTTCCTTTTGGGACCATCTTCTCTCGGTGAGGGCGCATCTTCCTCTCTTTTGGGCTCATCTTCTCCGGGGGTGGGCGCATCCTACTTCCTTTTGGGCTCATCTTCTCGCGGATTGGGCGTATCTTCCCCTCTTTTGGGCTCATCTACTCCGGGGATGGGCGCATCTTCCTCTTCTTTGGGCTCATCTTCTCTCGGTGGGGGCGCATCTTTCTTCCTCTTGGGCTCATCTCCTCCGATGGTGGGCGCATCCTCCTCTCTTTTGGGCTCATCTCCTCCGAGGGTGGGCGCATCTTCTCCAGGTTTGGTACCATCTTCCAAAAGATTAGGCGCACCACCCCCACCTCCCCATTAATCTACCATTCAACCAAAACTTTCCCAAGAAAATCTCTTGGATATGGTGTATAATAGTAACGTCTAAAAGTTGAAACAACATAACTACTATATTAAAATTCAATCAGATTCAAATAGAAAGTGAGATGTTCTTTGTGGGACGTAAGTGGAATAACATTAAAGATAAAAAAGCAGAGAAGGATAAAAATACGAGTCGAATTTATGCAAAATTTGGCCGTGAAATTTATGTAGCTGCTAAGCAAGGGGAGCCTGACCCAGAGTCTAACCAAGCACTAAAAGTTGTTTTGGAGCGTGCGAAAACATATAGTGTTCCTAAGCATATTATTGATAAGGCAATTGAAAAGGCTAAGGGTGGTTCTGAGGAGAACTATGATGAGCTTCGTTATGAAGGATTCGGTCCTAATGGTTCTATGATTATTGTGGATACTTTAACCAATAATGTAAATAGAACGGCATCGGAGGTTCGTGCTGCTTTTGGTAAAAACGGTGGTAACATGGGTGTAAGTGGTTCTGTTGCTTATATGTTTGACTCTACAGCTGTATTTGGTATCGAGGGCAAGTCTGCTGATGAAGTGCTGGAGCTATTAATGGAAGCAGATATCGATGTTCGTGATGTGTTAGAAGAGGACGAGATCGTTATTGTTTATGCAGAACCAGATCAATACCATGCCGTACAAGAGGCATTTAAAAACGTCGGAATTACTGAGTTTACAGTAGCTGAATTAACGATGCTTCCGCAAAATGAAGTGACATTAGATGATGAATCAAAAGCACAATTCGAAAAATTAATTGATGTATTAGAAGACCTTGATGATGTCCAACAGGTATACCATAACGTCGATTTAGGTGAATAACAACTAGACTAAAAAACGTCCTAACTCATTAGGGCGTTTTTTTAAAAAAGGAAAGTATAAACCCTTCCTGTCAACACACATTCACTAAATAGCGAGGTTTTTCTAATAATAAGTGGGGGATGAAATGAAAGTAATTCGTTCAAAAGACTACAAGCTAATGGCCAAGTTAAGTAGATATGTTCATGATCTACATGTACGTCTATATCCGGAGTACTTTAAACCATATGATCAAGAGAGTTTTATAGCTTTCTATAAAGAACTGGTCGATCAAGATAAGTTGATGTTCCTAGTCTTAGAGGATCTATTGGAGCCAGTTGGATTTGCTATGGTGGAAGTAAAGCAGTACCCGGAAACCATTTTTAAGAAAGCCTATCAATCCGTTTACGTTCATCAAATCAGCATTTCCGATAAGAAGCAAAATAAAGGCTACGGTACGATGCTAATGAAGGAGGTTGAAGCCCTTGCATACCAGAAGGGAATCCACAGGATTGAGCTAGATTATTGGTCTAATAACGAGATCGCTAAGAGCTTTTACAAGAAAAACAAATTCATCATCTACCAAGAACATGTATATAAGAAACTTTAAATCCCCTTCGTAAGGTGCACTCGCTGCACCTTATTTTTATATACTACAGTAGTTACAACTTACATAGAGCATCACCACCAAATGATATCGAACCAACCCAGCACTAATCTCCTCCTCTATCAATCACTCTCTTCCCAACCCCAGCTTCCCTAAATCAGATGAACCCCTCTATCTTCAACCCCTACCCAACTCCATCTCCTAGCGATTCATTTACCCGCCTCAGCCAAAAGTCCCCCATCAAATCTATGAAATTTCGCCTATATAATTTGTAAAACTAGTATAAAGGTATTATTAATCGACAAAATATTCAGTAAATATATTTACATCTGCTTAAATAACTCTTAACATTTGGTCTGTACAATGAAAGGTGAAACAAATATTAATTTAAACGAGGTGATCTAATTGAAGCTGAAAAAATTATTACTTACTTTATTAATCATGATGCTTTCAACTGGGGTATTATTTGGATGCGCAGCAAATGATGACGAAGATCCATCGACAGACGATAACGACACAGAGCAACAAGAAACAGAAGACGGTGAAGGTGAAAACGAATAAAATAACAAGAGCCTTCCTAGATTAACCTAGGAAGGCTCTATATAAATACCCGGTATACAAGATAGATTGCCATGCCCCAAATAATGAAGGCCGAACCCTGGTTTAATCGTTTCATTAGACTAGCTGACTTCATCAATTGACTCACCCTGCTTCCCACTAATGCCAATCCTAAAAACCAGAGCCACGATATTAAAATACTAGCAAAAGCAAACACTACTTTTTCATGTGCATCATAAACTACCGAGCTCGTGCCAATCACACCAATGGTATCTAATATTGCATGTGGGTTCAATAGGGATACCGAAGCGGCAAATGTTATTTGACGTCTAGCCGAGTATGGCCCAATCTCATTTTGTCCATCTTGCGGATTGCTTTTCCACATGATCCAGCCCATATACATTAGAAAGAAAAAGCCAATTAACGATAGTAGCTGCTCCATTCCCTCAACACGTAAAACCACTACCGAAACGCTTTGTGTGGCACCTTGATTAAAAATGAATATATTTTGAATGCCTAGAGGGAGGATTAAGCCAAATGCTAAAAGGGCGCCATGGATAAAGGCTTCCAACATGTTTCTCCCTCCCTAACCAATCTATTTAAATGGGTTTTTCCACTCCATTAGTGCAGCGTAATTCAAGGACTCTTCATCCTCTAAATAATTCGCTACAACACCGATGGGTACTCTACCCGCATTTAATAAAAAGGTAATCACTGGATCTTTCCGTTTACCTCTAACTACTTCCGCTAGATATGCTTCAGCGGATAAATGCTCTGCATGCTTGGCATATCCAGGCATTCTTCCCCCACCAAGCAAACGGTCTAAATCCTTATAAATGACCACCTCGTACATAGCTTGCATGAGCAATTTGCCTAGCGCTAATTTACGAAAGGCTGGTCGAATACAAATATCGACGACATACAAGGTATTACCATTCGGATTATGATTACGTATATACCCATCGTCGGTAATCTCTTCCCATGTATGTTCTGGATGTTCTGGATTAAAGTCCACTATTAATCCGGTCATGGAACCAGCCAGTACCCCATTCACTTCCACACATAAAGCACCCTCAGGGAATAAAGTAATGTGATTTTCTAATTGTGCTTTATTCCACCAAAGCTCCGGTGGAAAAGGAGGAGGAAAACTTTCCGACTGAATCGTTATTAATACATCAAAGTCTTCCCGTGTATAATTCCTAACCACTGCTTCCTCAAAGCCATTGTCACTTTTTAAATAGAGCTGCTTCCGGTAACGCATAAGGCTTCAGTCCCTTCTTATTTACTAAGGTCTGGATATAAGTCTAAGCGTCTATCGTTCCACGTTGTTACAGATCCTTCTTCACGTACCTTATATAAGAGATCAAGATCGAGATCTGCGGTAATAATCATATCGTGATTAAATTCACCCTCCATGAGGATGCCGTTTTTAGGAAATGGGATGTCATTCGGTGTGATAACTGCCGCTTGCCCGTAATTGGCGCGCATAAAGTCAACATTGCGTAATGCGCCAACCGTACCTGTTGTCACAACATATACCTGATTCTCAATCGTACGAGCGTGACAGGTGTAGCGAACACGATTAAAACCATGTAAATCATCCGTACAAGATGGCGCAAAGATAACATCTGCCCCCATGCCACGAACCATTCGGACTATTTCAGGGAATTCCATATCATAGCAGGTTAACAACGCAACTTTTCCTTTTTCCGTTTCAAAAATTTGAATCGATTCACCCGGTGTAATATTCCAATCCTTTTTCTCCGTTGGGGTCATGTGTAGCTTCGCTTGCTCGGCTACACGTCCATCTGGATAAAAAAGATGTGCTGTATTATACAATTTATCTTCTTTTCGAGTAACATGTGTACCACCGATAATGTGCATACCTGTCTCTTTTGCTAGCCCTTTAAACAGCTCGATATACTGTTCTGTATAATGAGGTAGCTCATCCACTAGACCTACCGTGCCATCTGAAATCGAGAGCAATTGGGTAGTGAAAAACTCTGGAAATAATACAAATTCCGATTCATATTCTGCAGCGGTTCTCACATAATGTGTTACCTGTTCTGCAAATTCTTCAAAAGCATTTATTTTTTCTAAGTGGTATTGAACCGCTGATACACGTAATTTCATAAGGCTTTCTCCTTCTACACAAATTTATATTTGTACTATATTTCATTCATACTAACATTTCAACTAAAACTTGCTATTAGAACGACTTTTCTTAACCTTATTGTTCTTTCCAAATCCTCCAAAGAAAACGGCAAAAAAAAAGCCTTCTCTTACTAGAAAAGACAAAAATCCTATTTATATATCTTTTGTTGCTCCATATCTGCTAGCTCCTGATAAAACTGCTGATCTTGGTTAAGAAAATCTTGAATTTCCGCAATACTGATACCGGCCTTTTTCGCTTCCAATATTAAGATTACCCACTCCGGATCCAAATGATTGCTCAAATAGTATCCCCCCTATAATAGGCTAACCTAGGTATTCGAGCTACACTTGGTTTTTCCCGAAAACCTACGTGACGAATTATTTCTCATTATTTCGCCCTTACTACTCCGAGCTATATCGTATCATCAGACCCGTTACACTAACATTACATTTTAACTATTTTTAATTTTCTATAATTTATTTTTTAAATATTCCTCTCGATTGGTTATTATGAAATCATCGATATAATATTCCAAGGCTATTTGGCAATAATAGAGCGCTTGTTTGATATCTCCTATGCTTTCATAATAATCACTTAAGAACATGACCATATCGACCCATTCTTTTTCTAACCAATTACGATAATGAATAAACCAAGTCTCATACAAACCAGTCAAGGGATTTTCTGTTCGATCAGCCATAATGCGTTTATACAGTTCCACCTTCTTTACGATATTCGTTTCCTGATGTGCTCGTTTAATTGCGGCAACATGTAAAACAATATCCGATTCAATATTCGCTTGTAGAAAGATATGCTCTCTTTCTGTCAGCAAGTGATTCCTTAATGATTTCATCCATCTTCTTCTGAATAGGAAAGATTTTAAGATGAAAAGTACAAAAACGACTTCTTTAATTCGGTGTTGGGTTTGGTGTTCCTCTCCCAATAATCTTATAGAAAAATCGGGAAGTAATCGGAGGTCGTACCATGTGTACCTTAATGATATGATCCAACCCTTGTGCTTTTGACGATTGCTCAATCAACTTTAACTGAGAATGCTGGTGTAATTCCATTACTGGAGTTTCTACAGCTGTGTCACTCATGATTACATGTATTTTACGTTTACGTTTAGAAGCGGGTAATTGAGTGATAGCTTGCCAAACTAACGTTAATACCAAGGAAGAATCCTTACCACCACTATAAGAAACCACCCAGGGCTTAATTTGTTCCTCTCTACAATACTCTTGTTTTAATAAATCTATAATGGTATCGAATTCCTCAAATACATTTACTTGTTCATAACGTTTTTTCCATCGTTCTATAACAGATGTATTCATATTATTACCCTAACCTATGAGAACAAATAAATGCACTTTTCCTTTTGGATCAACAAACAAGGCTATTGGACGTTCAGTAGGAATGAAATGAAAAGCTGTTAAGTAGAAAATATCCGGGACACCAAAAATAATAGCACCATCACAATTTTCTCTCGGTATTGATAATAACATCACAACATCCCCAATTTACAATTTAATTTTTTCTTTCCTCTCGAAACGATCAATGTGGTACCGGCTAATATCTATCGATGTCTCCCCTTCATTTAATAACTCTGTCATTAATGTACCAACTAAAGGTGATAAAGTTACTCCACTATGCATCGCAGCGACATATAAATTTTCTACACTAGGAATTTCTCCTAAAATAGGAAAACCATCTTCGGGCATGACTCGAATCCCAGAAAAACACCTAACAATATTAGCTTTCGCCAAATCTGGAACATAATCAATAGCCATCCTAGCTGTATCTTGAATAACATCCAAAGTAGTACGACGATCGTATCCAACTTCTTCTTTGGAGTAACCGATTAAGACTTCTCCATTTTCCGCCTGCCTCATTCCTCCAATGGTATATTTTAGGAAAGGAGACAAAGGTTCTGTAATAATGATTTGCCCTCTTACTTGTTTCACAGGAATATTTACTTGTAACATTTGACCAAGTTCCTTTGTCCATGGACCACCTGCTATTATTAATTGTTTAGCTTGAAATTCACCCTGTTGAGTATTAACTTTAAACTTTCCACTCTCTTTTTCAACATCTAGAACGGGATTGTAAAAAGAGAACTGAACGCCATTTTTTTTGGCAGCCTTCGTATACAGTTCAACTAACCGGAATGGGTTTACGTTTCCATCTATCTTACTAAATGTAGCACCAACAATATTAGGGGATAATGCTGGTTCCTTTTCATGTACCTCATCATAGTTTAATACTTCAACTTCTATTCCAACTTTTGCTTGTTCTTCTTGTAAACGCAGTGCTTTTTCCCGATCTTCCTCTTTAAAAAAGGGAGCAAGACCTCCAGTACGATTATATTCTACATCACCTATTTTTCTTTCTAAGTATGGATACAATTCAGCACTATACATGCTTAACTCTGCATACCATGAAGGATTTTTATTATGTACCCAAACCCATGCCTGTGTTGAACCAGAAGTACCTGATAAAGGAAATCCTTTATCAATTACCAGTATCTCTTTATTTTTTCTCTCTGAAAAATGATAAGCAATACTGCTACCAACTACACCACAACCAATTACAACAATATCATAACTATTCTTCACGGTTAGTCTCACCTACTTCTTGAAGGGACTCATCAAAAACGGATGTAACACTAGTTATCGTTTGATCGGAACTAGCTAATGCGGAAATTCTTGTTAATTTTAGAGGCATTCGCATATTTGCCGGCGTTAAATCAGAAAAGGGCTTATCTGTATTGTCGTGAATAATTCGATTGACCAAATTCATACAAACCTTTGCCTGACATGGTCCCATCCCACAGCGAGTAAGTCGTTTAATATCATCAAAAGTGGTAGCACCCATTTTTATAACTGTTTCAATTTCATCTATATTTATTTCCTCGCATCGACATACTATTGTTGACTTATCCACCTCCAACCCTCCCTTATCTATTAGAAGTTACATATTTTCTTTCCAATTCGAATTCCTTTATTAATGATAACCTCGCTGACCAAACTTCTGGTTGTTCTGCTTTGGCTAGCTCTGTCCACAACGACTCCTTTCGCTTCTTAACGTAATCAGAGTTGTAATTTTCTAATGAATCTAAAATACTTATCCCTGCCAAATCTCCCGTTAACATAATTGCCTTCATCGCTGTGATTCCTGCAGCATTGCCAGCTACATAAGTATTAGGAATGCTTGTTTCAAAATTTGTATCGTATTTTGGTAACCAACCACCAAGTTCACTCAAATAGATTAATTCACATCCCAACACTTGAAACGGCTCCAATATTGGAAATAAACCTCCCGCAATACAAACTAAATCGACATCAAAAGCTACTTCTGTTCCATTATTATTTATAAGAACCATTTCAACTTCTCCTGGACCCCTCGCTCTAGTTATTGAGGAGTTTACATAAATCGGAATGTTCGCCTGTTTTAGGTAAGCGATATTATCTGCATCAACATCTACTGTGGATTCTTGCTCTATAATAGCTATAACCTCTACTCCACTTTCATTTAATTGTTTAGTAATCTCAAAAGCTAAGTTATTCGTTCCAAGAACAATTGCTTTCTTACCTGGTAATACCTTTTCACGATTTAACAAAATTTGCGCAGCACCAATGGTCATTACTCCAGGAAGTGTCCATCCTGGAAATGAAATAGAATCTTCCGCTGCCCCTGTTGTGATAATCGTTTTTTGAGATTGGATCGGAAAAGTTGTATTTCCGTCAGTAACACCAATTCTTCCATCTTTATACGTCCCAATCATCGTGCACTTGGTTAATAAATCAACATCATAATTCAATAATCTATCCTGTAAAAATTGAGAAAGTTTCATTCCTGTTTGCTTAGCAAATCCAGAAGGTAGATCTAGAACTTGAGATTGTTGATTTAGTTGTCCTCCTAGACGGAGGGATTCATCCACAATGGTGACTTTTAAACCATGACGTGCTGGTTCATACGCTGCACTCAAGCCAGCAGGTCCACCACCAATAATCAGTAAATCAGTCTCCATCAATCTTCCTCCTAATATCAGGATCACTTTCATTTGATTGAATTATCATTCCATTTTCTATTAAGGACATACAACTGAGCACATGATCCATTCCATTAACTGAAACAAAACAACTAGCACATCTTCCATTGGAGCAAAATAATCCCCTTGGTTGCTGTAACTTTCTGCTAACCCCTAATTTTTTAATCCCATTCGCAAACAAAGCCGCAGCAATTGTCTGACCTTCTATCGCTTGGAATGATTTTCCGTTGAAAGAAAAGGTGACTATATTTTCAGTTATTTGCAAAGGTCATCCCTCCCTCAATAAAGTTAATTTTTCTTCCAAATACTCGCGTATTCTCAATATTTTATAAACACTAGTTAGTTGACACACCTTATAGATAGTTAAAAATTGAAAGTAATTCAATTTATTTACAGGTTGGGGGCCATCCTATCTGCCAAACTGGTATTGTTTGGAAAACAGTTTTATAACCGTGCTAGGAAATCTCCACACAAATCACGGTCGCTAACCCTCCCATGTCTCTCCGGATCGTATCCATACTTTCCTTCGTCCTGCGTATCCATGAGGTGGAGGTTGGAAATGCTCCTATGCTGGGTCTAATGCCCGAATGGATAATATATACTCCAACTCTGCACTATTGGTGTTTGTATGAGAACTAATAATCGTATTTGATGTGTTTCTAAAGGCTTAAGCAGCCTGTAATGCTTCCTTTTGTGACAATCCTCTTAATAACTTAGATCCATCAAACTCACATTGTCTTTGGCCAATGACAAATAATACACGTAATAACTTACAACACAAGGCAATGAGTGACTGTTGCTTTTTCAATGGTTTTTCAGACCGTGTTGTATAGTGTTGATGCAGGGCTTTAAACGTTGGATTATGGGCAACTAGCGGACGAATGGCTAAATATAGGGCTCTTCGCAAACGACTTCGTCCTCTCTTAGTTATCCGTGTTTGACCTTTAAACTTACCAGAACTGTGTTCTCGTAAAGATAGCCCTGCTAAATTGACTAATTGTTGAGGGTGTTTATATTTCGTAATATCCCCTACTTCAGCGAAGAATAGAGCCACGGTTGTGGATCCAAGCCCTGTAATATTCATCATTTGTTTAGCACCAGGTAAAGTCACGACAAGTGATTCTAACTCTTTGTCTAACTCCTCTAACTGTTGCTTATAAAGTTCATATTGATCGAGTAAACAGTCCAACTCGCGTCGGGCAAACTGAATACCAATTTGAATGCCGATACTCTTTTTTGCGACTTCTACTAGCTTTGTTGCTCTTTTAATTCCCACTCCTCGTTTAACGAAGGGCTTCCACTTCATCACCACATCTTCTGGTGACAATTCCTTGATTTGAGACGGAAATGGAAACAGTCGTAACGTACAGTAAGCTGCTTTTCCTTCCCAATCACCAAATACATCAAAGAATTCCGGAAAATAGCGTTGAATATGGTTTTGGATACGCCCTTCAGTGATCATCAGTTGGTTGATAAGTTGATCTCGTAATTTGACGCCTTCTCTTAATTCGGCATAAATGCCATCTAAGAGATTTGGTACAGAGTATCGCCCATCTTTAATCAACTGACCTATCACACGGGCATCTTTCGTATCATTTTTGGTAGGGGAATTATCATCAAGTTCTTTACTTTTCTTTACGTGCATAGGATTTACGACAACAAAATCGTATCCTTTCGCTACTAAAAAGTAAGCTAGACTAAACCAGTAATGGCCAGTAGGCTCGACACCCAGAATGACATAATTTTTGTCATTTTCCTTTCGAAGGTTCTCTGCCCAATTTACTAGTTTTTGAAAGCCATGCATTCTGTTTTCAAAGATCAAGCGTTTCCCGAATTCAACACCTCGGTCGTCTTGAGCACGAGCTACGTGTTTGTCTTTGGCAATATCAATGCCTACAATGAGTGTTGAAGGTGTGATTTGAGAGATTTTTTGATTTTGTGTATAATTCATTATTGAGTCCTCCTTGGTTACTTAAATTAAGGGTCCATTTTTGCTTCGAAGCTTTGGACACCTCGTATGATACCAAGAGGGCTCTTTTTGTTTCAATCCTCAAATTTCTTCATTACAGGAATGCTCCTATCAAGATAATAAATTATAATATTATAATCTTCTTAATGTGGATTTACCTTTAATAGATTCTGTTTAACCTCTATTCTTTTCTCATGCAAAATCGGCTCGGTATACCCATTTGTTTGCTCCATGCCTTTAAAGACTAGGTCACATGCACCTTGAAAAGCTAAGGATTTATCGTAGTCCTTCGACATAGGTATATAACTTGGATCGTCACTATTTTGTTCATCTACTATTTTTGCCATATTCTTAAACGTATCAACTACCTGTTCCCTAGTACAAACTCCATGATATAACCAATTTGCCATATGCTGACTAGAAATACGTAACGTCGCGCGGTCTTCCATTAGACCCACACCATCAATATCCAAGACCTTTGAACAGCCAATTCCTTGGTCAATCCACCTAACTACGTAGCCTAATATTCCTTGGGCATTATTGTTTAGTTCTTGTTGAATCTCTTCTGTACTCCACTTCACTCCTGAGGCAACGGGAACTTCTAACATATTATCTTTTGCAACTGGTGATTCACCTTCTAATTGTTGTTGCACTTGGTGAACATTGACTTGATGATAGTGAATGGCATGTAACGTTGCTGCAGTTGGTGATGGTACCCAAGCAGTTGATGCACCTGCTTTTAATTGTCCGAGTTTTTGTTCCACCATATCTTTCATTTGGTCTGGAGCAGCCCACATTCCTTTTCCAATTTGTGCTAAACCTCTAAATCCCGCTTGTAGACCAACCATCACATTAGACTTTTCATAAGAATCGATCCAATTCGTATGTTTCATTTCTAATTTCCGTATCATTGGACCAGCTTCCATCGATGTATGGATTTCATCTCCTGTTCTGTCCAAGAAACCAGTATTAATAAATACTATCCGTTCCTTAACCTCAAAAATACAAGCTTTTAAATTAAGGGATGTACGTCGCTCCTCATCCATAACACCTATTTTTATTGTATTTCGTTTAAGGTTTAGCAAATCTTCTACTCTATTAAATAGTAAATTAGCAAAAGCTACCTCTTCAGGCCCATGCATTTTAGGTTTCACAATGTAAACAGAGCCATTTGATGAATTTTGGAATAATCCATTCCCTAATAAAGAATGTTTGGCAACTAAACTTGTCACTACCGCATCTAGTAAACCTTCAAACACTTCTTCTCCTTTAGAATCTATTATTATATTCGTTTTCATTAAATGTCCTACATTACGTATAAACATAAGGGATCTACCTGGAATAGTGAATTCCTCATGATTAGTAGAAAAATAGGTACGATCAGGATTCAATGTTCGTTTAATCTGTTTCCCATTTTTATTAAACGTGACAGATAAATCGCCATTAATTAGTCCATACCAATTTTGATAGACTAATACTTTATCACTTGCATCTACTGAAGAAACAGAATCCTCACAATCCATAATAGTGGTAACTGCTGATTCCAATACTATATCTTTAATTCCTGCCTTATCCGTTTTCCCAACAAAATGTTCCCTATCGAACCGAATTTCAAAATATAGATTATTATTGATAAATAATAGCGTAGAAGGGTCTTCCGGATATCCTTGATAACCCGATAACTTTTCAGGCTCTTTCAATGAAGTAGATGTTCCATTATTTAGAGAAACAACAAGACTCTCATTTTCTATACGATATTGAACCACTTCTTTATGAGACCCTTTCAGTAATGGAATCGTCTCATCTAAAAAGTTTCTTCCATATTCTATAACCTTTCCTCCACGAACAGGATTATAGTTACTGTCCTGTGTTTCACCGTCTTCTTCAGAAATCACATCTGTACCATATAAAGCATCATAGAGACTTCCCCACCGAGCATTAGCTGCATTTAGCGCATAACGAGCGTTACTTAATGGGACAACTAATTGTGGACCAGCCTTGACTACCTCCGGATCTACGTTTTCTGTCTCTATTTGGAAATCTTCCGGTTCTTTTTCTAAGTAACCTATCTTCTTAAGAAAGGTTTTATAGGAATCTAATTCAAATGTATTTTCACGATGCCAGCTATCTATTTTGGACTGTAATAATTCTCTTTTTCTTAATAATTCTTCGTTAATTGGGGTTAAATCCTCAATAAGTTTTTCAAATCCATCCCAGAACTGCTTTTCTTCAACACCACTTGATGGCAATAAATCATGATTAATAAATTGAAAAAGTTCCTTTGCTACTTTCAAGTTCCCTATCTTGTCAAAAAGCTGCATATCACACCCTCCAATCGAATTTTTATGTTAAAACGGTTTCAAGTGCTCTTGCAGGTTTATAAGGTGACAGGTCTAAATCAATCGAATCACCTTTAACAATCGATGCAGCTAAACGCCCCACATATGGTCCCATCGTTAGACCTGAAGCACCTAATCCAGTTGCTAGTACAACATTAGATTGCTCTCCCACTTTTCCGATTAATGGTAAAATATCAGGACCCATTGGACGGAAACCTATACGAAATTCTTTAAGTTTTCCATTAGATAGTCCTGGAGCGACGTTTAACGCCTCCGAAAGAACTTCATTCACTCCACTGACCGTCGTTTTATAATCAAATCCTGTACCAGTTTCTCTTGTAGCCCCAGCTACAACTCGAGAATCATCAAAAGCAAGCATATAATGACTCGTTTGAGGAAGAACAACCGGCCAGTCAGTAGTATCTTCACCAGGTAGTTCAATATGCGCAATCTGTCCACGTTGTGGTTCAATTTTCAACTCAAAACCAAGTGTCTTCAACAGGAACGGTGCCCAAGCCCCAGCAGTAATTAATACGGAATCTGCATTAATTACCTCTCCATCCACCATGACACCTGTCACTTCTCCGTTTTCACTGATTAGTTCGGCTTCTCCTGAAATTAATGTTGCCCCATGCTTTTGGGCAGCACGTTTCATTGCGTCTCGAATTAGTCTGCCATCAACTCTTGCAGCTCCTGAAATAAAAATAGATTCATAGTCTTTATTTAAAGGAGGGAACAGTTCTTGTGACTTCTCTGGTGTTAATCGAATAATATCCCCCAATTCAGGACTCTCTTTTTGTTTATTTTTCACTTTTTCTTCTATTGCATCAAGCTCTTCAGCATCATGACTAACACACAGTGCACCTACTTTTTTATATCCAACATTCTCTTCTCCATCTTGACTCAACTGAGAAATCAAATCTGGATAAAACTTCGCACCTTCTCTAGCAATCTTATACCAGTCTTCATCATCTACCCTTGATACCCATGGACAGACAATGCCTGCACCAGCAGAAGTTGCATTTCCTTCATGCTCTTTGTCAATCATTATCACTTCAACACCACTTTTCACAAGGGAGTATGCAGCACTTGCCCCTACTATCCCACAACCAATTACAACAACCTTCATTACTTTCTCTCCTTTCATACCTCAATTAATTTAATGGGAAATGACATGCAACATAATGTTCATCAGATACCTCTTTAAATTCCGGCTTTTCTTCAATACATCTCGCCTTTCCGAATGGACATCTCGAATAAAAACGGCATCCCTTTGGTACATCAAATGGGTTTGGTATATCATTTTCTAGAAAAATCCGTTCATCATCTTTTTCTCTTAGCTTTGGATTTGGTATTGGAACAGCAGAAATCAATCCTTGTGTATAGGGATGCATGGTCTTTTCAAATAATTTTTCCTTCGTGGACATTTCAACAATTTCACCCATATACATGACCGCAATTCGATCACTTATATACTTTACTGCGGGAATTCCGTGTCCAATGAAGATAAAAGTCAGATCAAATTTGTTCTGTAAATCGATTAATAAATTTAAAATTTGCGCTTGAATGGATACATCAAGTGCAGATACAGGTTCATCACAGACGATTAATTTTGGTTTTAATGCAATCGCTCTAGCAATACCAATCCTCTGACGCTGTCCACCACTAAACTCATGTGGAAAACGCTTTGCTACAGATCGGTCAAGTCCGACCGTTTCAATTAATTCAAATACCATATTTTCTAATTCTTTACCTTTTGCAACTCCATGCGTCCGGAGCGGCTCGGCAATAATATCAAACACTTTCATCCGTGGGTTTAAGGAAGAAAACGGGTCCTGAAAAATCATCTGTATATCTTTTCGGACCTTTTGTAATTGTCTATTTGATAATTGAAGTAAATCTTGACCCTCGAAGATTATTTTTCCATCCGTCGGCTCAATTAACCTGAGAATCATATTACCTGTTGTTGATTTACCACATCCCGATTCACCAACAATACCTAATGTTTCTCCTTTCTTTAAATAAAAACTAATATCATCTACTGCTTTGACACTTTGATTTTTCTTCTTGAACCAGCCTGATGAAACTGGAAAGTATTTTTTCAATCCCTCTATCCTTAATAAATACTCCGTCTCTTTCTGCTTTGTAAAATGATCTTCAATTTGTACTTGAGTCATGCTCCCACCACACCTTCTTCCTCATATAACCAACATTTCACTCCGGAATCTTCTCCATTTCTTAAGAATTCAGGCTCCTCTTGCTTACATTTTTCCATTGCAAATGGGCATCTTGGATGGAACTTACAACCTGTTGGCATTTTATCTGGCGCAGGTACATTTCCTTCAATGGATTCCAATTTATAATGCAGCTCATGAATTTTTGGAGTACTATTTAATAATCCCTTTGTATATGGGTGCTTAGGATTCTCAAATAAATCAAAGACATTATTTTCTTCCACAATTTGTCCACCATACATGACGATGACACGATCGACCATTTCCGCAACTACACCTAAATCATGAGTAATAATAATGATGGAAGTGTCAAATTCGTAGGATAGTTTTTTCATTAACCTTAATATCTGAGCTTGTATTGTTACATCAAGCGCTGTTGTTGGCTCATCTGCGATTAATAATTCCGGACTACATGATAATGCCATGGCAATCATTACCCTTTGTCTCATCCCACCACTTAGTAAATGGGGGAATGACTTATATTGCTTTTCTGGATTTGGTATCCCTACCTTTCGCAACATATCTATTGACTTTTTCTTCGCTTCTTCTTTGGTTACATTTTGATGAAGCTGGATAGCCTCAGAAATTTGTTTCCCAATAGTAAAGGAGGGATTTAAAGACGTTAATGGTTCTTGGAATATCATGGAGATCTTATTCCCTCTTAACTTTCTTAATTCCTTCTCATTAAATTGGGTTAAATCTTTTCCATCAAACTCGATTTCTCCTTCCACAATTCTCCCAGCTTCGTCTAGTAGTTGTAGAATGGACAATGATGTTACACTTTTTCCACTTCCAGATTCCCCTACAATGCCAACTACTTCACCCTTATCAATGGAGAATGACACACCATTTACAGACGGAATAACACCATACTCCGTAAAAAAATGCGTATGTAAATTTCTAACATCTAATAGTTTCTCTTTCATTATTTACCGCCTCCCTTAGTCTGTATTCTCGGGTCAAGTACATCTCGAATCCAATCCCCTAAAAGAATAATCCCAAGTACTGTTATCGTAATCGCAATTCCAGGAAAAGTAGCAAGCCACCAATTAGTTGCTAAATAATTTCTTCCATCTGTCAGCATGGAACCCCATGAAACATCAGGTGGTTGTATACCTAACCCAAGGAAACTTAACGAAGCCTCTAATATAATTGCCGTTGCTACACTCATTGCTGAGATAACAATGAAGGAAGAAATAACGTTTGGAAGCACATGTTTTACCATAATCACTCTATTTTTTGTTCCAATTGATCGTGATGCTTTTACAAATTCTCTTTCTTTTACACTTAACACTTCACCTCTTACAACCCTTGCGTAAGAAACCCAGTTTGTAAATCCAATCACGAGGATTAATACAAGGATACTAGGTTCAAATACCGCTAGAACAACTAAAATAAAAAGTGGCAAGAAATGCATCTACAATTCTCATTAAAACATTATCGATTATACCGCCATAGTAACCTGCTACAATGCCGATTATCATTCCTACTACTCCTGCAACTAGGACGGAAAATACTCCAACCATCAAGGAAACACGAGTGCCAATAATGATTCTACTGAGGATATCCCTGCCTAAATTGTCTGTTCCAAGAATATAAGTAGTAGAACCACCTTCTTCCCAAAAAGGAGGTTTTAACATATCTTGCAGATTATTTTGGGCAGGATTATGTGGTGTCAGGACGTCTGCAAAAATAGCAACCAACGTAACAAGCACTACAATAATCAACCCAACTGTTCCGGTTTTACTTACTAAAAGTAACCTACCCCATCGAGCTATGCTATTCCGTTTTCTTGGCTCAGAATCGTTCTTCTCCACATTCGCTACCGCTTTTGCACCTATCATTGCACTTTAACCTCCTATGAATAATGAATCCTTGGATCTAGTAATCTATAAATTAAATCGATTATTAAATTAATCAGAATTACTAAAACTGCAATGACTAATACCGCAGCTTGAACTACAGCCATATCCCGTCCATTTACTGCCTGCACTAGTAACAAACCTAATCCTGGCCAAGAGAAAACACTTTCTGTTACTAACGCTCCAGCTACAAGATGTGATATTTGTACACCCATAATCGTAATAACTGGATTTAGTGAATTACGAAATGCATGTTTATAAACTACCATGGAGTTGCTCAACCCTTTACTTCTAGCTGTACGTATGTAATCTTGATTAAGAATTTCCAGCATACTCGACCGAACCAAACGAGTCATTTCTGCTGCAACCCCCGTACCTAAGGTAAGTGCAGGTAATATTAAATTACTCAACCCATCTCTTCCAGATACAGGAAATAGTTCCATATTCACGGCGAATAATAGAATAAGAAGGATTCCAAGCCAAAAATTTGGCATTGCTTTTCCTAAAACAGAACCACTAGTAATAAATAAATCTACTAGACTATTACGCTTTCTTGCAGAATAAATACCTAGTGGGATTGACATAAGCGTTGCAACAATCATGGAAGCTGTTGCAAGTTCAAATGTAGCTGGAAGCCTTTCTAATACTAGTGGAAGTGCTTCTTGGCTATATTTAAAAGAAGTTCCAAAATTACCCTGACTCAAGTCAGCAAGAAATCGGAAATATTGAACAACAAATGAATCATTCAACCCTAAAGCCGCTCTTAATGCTTCACGATCACTTTCTGAAGAATCTTCCGGTAACATCAATGCCACTGGATCCCCTGCCATATAAACCAAGACAAAAACAACAAAGGTTATAATGAAAATAACAGGCACGATTTGCAGTAGTCTTTTCACTAGATATTTCTTCAATGTCAAATCTCCTTTTTTACAAAGCAGGTTTAGATACCATAATTACCTAAACCTGCTTCATCTTTGGATTCCAATCATCCATTATTTTTTTGTGATATCGTCATAAAGGAAGCCTGCATCTAATCTTGGCGTAAAGTTAATCTCCTTACTTACACCATAGTTAACTCCTTCTTGGTATAAAAATATATGTGGTCGTTCTTCCGCAACAATTGCTTGTATTTTTTGGTACTGATCGAGTCTTTCTTCATCATTTAGATTACGACCTGCGTCATGGTATAGTTGTTCAACCTCTTCGTTAAAATAATCGGTTTGACCTGCTGCACGGTCCTTTGTGTAGTGGACTAGGGAATAAGAAGCATCAAACAATCCATCCGCAAGTCCTATCATAATTAACTCTTCATTAGAATTAGAGTTATAGACATCCAAAAATGCACTAGACTCTAATAATTGTAAATTAACTGTTATACCTACTTCACCTAACATAGATGCAACTAATTGAGCAACTTCTCCATCAAGCATGTACCTGCCTTTAGGTGCAGTTAAAGTAATTTCCACACCGTCTTCATATCCAGACTCAGCTAGCAGTTCCTTGGCACGCTCTGGATCATACACGTACGCATCATATAAATCAGGATTTGATCCAAATATCTCAGTTGGGACACGAGACCTTACTGGAACACCAGTACCTTGCAATACAGAGTCGACAATGGTTTTCTCATCAATTGCTAAATCAATTGCTTCTCTCACTTTAGGATCTGATGTAACATACCCTTCTGTCGTACGAGTTACTAGCAACATAACTCGTGTCGTATCACCACCTACAAGTTCTACATCTTCCTCACCGCTTACTCGTTCCCATTCATTAGGGGGAATATCTGTAGCAATATCAACACCACCAGTTAATAATTCCCCTACACGTGTAGAACTTTCTGTGATGGCTCTTACAATGACTTGGTCCCATTTTTGATTGTTTCCACCAAAATAATCTTCGTAAGGTTCAAGTACTACTCGATCATCTGGCTTCCACTCTACATATTGATAAGGACCCGATCCTATTGGATTCTTTTGGAACTCTTCTACCCCAACTTCTTCAAAGTATTTTTTAGGGAGAATGTCAGATCCACTTTTAGCTAATACTTTAAATAAAGTTGGCATTGGACCATCTGTAACGATTTCTACATTTAATTCATCCACTACATTCACTTCTTTTAATTGTGTAAAATAAGGAAACTCCTTTAATGTTTGATCCGTCATTACACGTTCTAGACTAAACTTTACATCTTCTGCAGTTAATGGGTCTCCATTATGGAAGGTGATTCCATCTTTTAAGGTAAATACCCAGGTTTCATCATCGATTTGTTCATAGGACTCCACCACATCTTGCTGTACTTCCATGTTTTTATCCCAATAAAACAATCGACTATACATATTTCTCATGACTCTTTCTGCGTTTGTACTTAAAGAGTTATGAGGGTCCATGGAAGTTAAATCAGCTGATTGAGCAATAACTAATGTATTGTCATTTGCGCTATCGCCTTCTCCTCCATCAGAAGTAGATTCACTACTACATGCACTGATGACCATTAATACAAGCAAAGATACAAGCATTACTAGAAACCGGTAATAAGTTTTCATTTTCTTCCTCTCCTAATTATATTTAATTTTTAATATTCTGAAATAATGTGGTGTAATTAAGTTAAATTATGAATTACATTAGCAGTCACTTTAATGCCTTGTATATAATCATCTATAAAAATGTTTTCATTTGGTGCGTGATAACTAGATTGTGTATTGGCTACCCCAATCTGTACAGCAGGTATCAATGTGTTTTTTAGCATTTTGCTCATTGGACTTGAGCCTGCAAGATTTCGGAGGATAACAGGTGGTTCAGCATAAACTTCTTTTACACTTTGAAGTACAGTTTCTACGAAAGAATTATCTGGGTTTGTGTTAAATGGATCGAGACCATGAGATTGTTTAATTTCAATATCCTCATAGCCATATTTATCTAAATGTTCTCTAAGTAACTGAGCTGTTCTTTTAGGTGTTTGACCAGGGACAAGTCTAAAATCTAGCTTTACTTTTGCAATCGATGGTAGAACAGTTTTGGAACCCTCTGCCGTATAACCTGATTCTATTCCACAAATGGTGCAAGTCGGCTCAGCAGTTAATCGTTCTTTTAAATCATAGCCAGTAACACCATTAAGAAAACTATCAAGTCCATATGTCTTCTTCGTTTCCTCTTCATTAAAGTTGAGTGTATTAATTATTTCTCTATCCTTTGGTGTCAACGGGACAATGTCATCATAAAACCCATCGATTAGTATCTCTTCCTGTTCGTTTTTAATGGTGTTAAGTGCCCAAAGCAATCTCCAAGCAGGATTTTCTACAATAGCCGCTTCAGAAGAATGTAAGTCATGGTTTGCCCCTTTGCAAATTAGTTCTACATAACAAATACCTTTTACTCCTAAACCAACATGAAGACGTTTATCGTTTACATCTCTTGAACCTCCTTCCCAGATAATGCCATCCGTATGTAGTTTTTCAGGATGCTCTTTTGCAAAAAATTCTAAGTGCGGACTGCCAACCTCCTCTTCTCCTTCAAAAATAAACTTAACATTGACAGGTAACTCCCCATAAACCTCCTGATAGGCATGAATAGCACAAATCCGAGCAATCAAGTTACCTTTATTGTCCGCAGTTCCCCGTGCAAAAATCTTGCCATCTCTAATCGTAGTTTGAAATGGATCGCTAATCCATTCACCAATTGGATCTTCTGGTTGAACATCATAGTGATTGTAGAATGTTATGGTCCTTGCTTTATTAGCATTCATTTCTCCGTAAATGATGGGATAACCATCTGTTTCTATCTCAATAACTTCAGCTCCTATTTCTGAAAGAAATTTCTTTACCAACTCTTTCATTTCAAACATACCTCTGTTTTGAGCAGAAACACTTGGCTGATTACAAGCTTTAATTAACCAGTCGATATACTCTTTGGAATTTCTTTCGATGTACTGAAATACTTTTTCCACTAAACTAATCTCCTCTCCCTGTTCTAAAGTCTTTTCATAATCTGTCTGTTTATCATGTTGAATATATATAACAATATAAAGTTATAATATTATATTGTTTATATTTCCAAGTATTCTGTTTAAAAAATAAAAGTTAAATTTGAATTTCCAAAAAGAACTTTGATTGATCTTGTTTTAAAATAAATCTGGAATATTCTATAATCCTTTTATCTTCAGTTACGGTATGTCGATCTATAACAAATAATTGCTTACCTACCGGTACATTCAATAGCTCATGTTCATATTCTCCCGCAATCATCGTAGAGAAAAATATTCTAGCTTTGTCCAGTTTCATTCTATACTTCTTGACTAAAATGTTATAAATTAAGTCATCCTCAAAATCCTTTGAATCTAAGTTCTCTTGAAATAATGATGCTGGTATAAAGGAGTGCTCAATTACTAATGGTTTGTCCTCTTCTACTTTTAATCTTTGAATATTGTAAACTAACTCATGTGAATTAATGCCGAATATCTTACCAACCTTGTCCCCAACTGCTTCTTTTTTGAATTTTATAGTTTTATGAGGGTAATGCTTATTTTCACTCCAAGATTCATTTTTTAAGGAAACTAGAGTTGAAATGTCCTTCGCCTCTTTCTTTTCTATAACAAATGTCCCTTTACCACTATGTCTTTCCAATACGCCTTCATTAACCAATTCATGAATCGCTCTTTTTACCGTTATATTACTTACATCAAACTTAACAGCTAGTTCCTTTTCCGATGGTAGCTGATATCCAAGACTCCATTCTCCGATTATTATCTTTTCTTCTAAATAATCCTTTACTTGTTGATATAAAGGAATGGATAAACTTTTATCTATCTTCATTTCATTCTCCTTGTAAAGTTATATGTTTATAATATTATAATTTTTAAAATTAATTATAATTTCTCACAATTATAGGGAACGAATAAAGCAATGTCAACATCTTTTTCAATATAATTTTAATTTTCTTTATTTTTATTATATATACGCTGTGGAAGGACTAACTCTCCACAACATTCCCTATTCAAATCTTCCAAAAATTAATATAAACTAAAACCAAGCACTCTACCAAAGGGGGAAACAAACATGTCAAAGATTGCAATTATTTCTGATATTCACGGTAATCTAACCGCACTAAAAGCAGTGCTTGATGATATCAAAAAGAGAAAAGTAGACCAAATCTATTGCCTAGGAGACTTGGTAGGAAAAGGGCCACGTGGTTCGGAATGTATTCAACTAGTTCGAGAGCATTGTGATAAAGTAATCTACGGAAATTGGGATGTGTTTATCCGGGATGAGATTGATAATGAAGCGATTAAATGGACACAGAGCCGGTTAACTGATGAGGATTATGATTATCTGGCTTCCTTGCCATTTTATATCGAATTTGAATTAAACGGCAAACTAGCTCGTTGTTTTCACGCATCGCCACGTAGCGTTTTTGAACGAATCGCACCGGAGTATCATCCTACCGAAAAGTGTTTATCCCTTTTTCAGAATAGCGAAGAAACCGAGTCCCTCCACTCTACTCGCACGCCAGATATGGTGTTTTATGGCGATATTCACCTGACCTGGTTAAGAACGTATGATATTGGGATCCTATGCAATGTTGGAAGTGTTGGTTTAGATGTTGTGGACGCTACCTATATGATTGTTGATGGGTCGCATGGGGCGAATTCGATTAATTTTGTACGTGTTCCTTATGATAGGGAGAAAGAGCTCCGTGAAACAAAAGAACTGGGTATGGTTGGTTATGAGGAATATTATAGAGAGATTATGTATGATCAATTTAGAGATACGCAGTGACAGTTAAAGTAGGCTTGTTGTGAAGTGGTCCAGGACAAGTACTTATGGCTTACCTTGAGCCAAGGTACCTGTCACCGTGGCACTCCTATGCTACTCTCTTCTCGTGGTATCCGCCATTCACACACATGACTTCAGTAAGAATGTTATACCCACCCTTTATATTTTTAAGAGCCTTTCTTGCTTCCTTTTCTGTTTCAAATTCATACATGGTAATATCTAAGCCTATATAACGAGTTACAATCCACATAGTGATTTCCCTCCTGTTTTTTATAAATATGTGAAATATAATCCTCCTGAACCCATACAGCATTCATGAGGTTTAAAGTAAAATTAGGATTATCTTTGCTACAACTTAATCATAGTACATGTAGTAGTATAAGTAAAATGCTTAATTATTATCATTTTGTATAAGTTATTATTATACACAAATGCATTAATACTTACTACCAAAAATGCCAGGTACCTTTCCCCATGGCACTATTCATTTGCCTTTAACCAAAATAACAATTATGGTGGACTTAAGGAGTGAATAACATGCTTGAAATCATCGCTACAAACCTTACTGATGTCAAAGATGCCGAAAAATTTGGGGCCGATCGTATTGAACTTAGTCCTGCTATGTCTGAATTGGGAATCACACCGAGCTATGGCTTAATCCAAGCAGCAGTGGAATCCGTAAACATACCAATTAACGTGATTATCAGACCCCATAGTCAATCATTTATTTATAATAAGAATGATGTGGAAGTAATGAAAAGAGATATCAACATGGTGAAGAGCCTTGGGGCTAACGGGATTGTGATTGGCGCACTAACGAAAGACCATACCATGGATGACGATGTACTTACCGAGTTATTAGCAGTAACGGATTCGTTAGATGTGACCATTCATCGTGCATTTGACTTTGCTCGTGATTAAAAAGAGGCCTTGTTGAAATTAGCTGAGTATAAACAGATTACGACTATCTTAACGGCGGGTGGAAATTACAGAGCACCTGAAGCTGTGGAACAAATAAACGAATTGATGGCTATGGCAAGTGAAACTCATTTATCTATCATGACTGGACATGGACTTAGATTGGATACATTTGAGACATTTTACAAGTCAACTAAACCAGAATTTGTCCATTTTGGGACTGGCGCACGAATTAATGAAAGTTTTGACTTCGGACTTGATGAAAGTAAAATCAAGGAAATTAACCAAATAATGGCATCAAACTAAACAGAAACCGTAGAAGCACTCAACTTCTACGGTTTCCTTATTTCTTATTATTATAATTTCACACGATCACGATACTTATCAATTAACTCCTGATTATGAGCATCGGCCCCTTCAATATTCCCACTTAGGAATACTGGAGGCTTAAAGCCATTCTCAGCCATTAATTTAACCGCTTCGCAAAGAATTGCATTTAAAATTGTTGCACCAATTACTGTCGAGCTAGGAGAAAAGTTTACTTCTACCTGCTCATGTGATAATAATGCGTCCCCAACAGGTGCGTGGTTATTAATCACTAAGTCAACGGCGTCAAATAAATGTTTCCCACTCGTGTGACGAGATGGCTGGCTCGATGGTCTGACGTTGGGTTTAATAGTTTGTTTAAATAGTGAATCGAAACACGTAAACGACTACGAGCAGTTTTTAAATCAACATCTGGCCATACTAAGTCACATAGCTCATCTCGTGTTGCCGATTGCTGGATGATCAGATACATGAGAATTTGTTTTGCCTTTCTTTGTCCCCAACCACCTACTAAACGTTTGCCATTTAAGAAAACGTCTAAGCCTTTCATGATGTTTACTTGTAGTGTAGGCAATGTCGTTTCTGTTTTCTCCTTCATCTTTTCTCTAATTTCTCGATACATCTCTGCATATAGCGTCTGAGCATAGCTAGCTATCTCTTGATTTACTGCGTTATTTTGATGCTTCATAATAAATTTCCCAATCCACTCTGCCATGAGATTCGGCTGGTCCATCTGGATTAAGAAGGATGAATAGGGCACTGTATAATACCTTGCATTTGTATTAAAATTTAGAATAGCAGAATTTAGTTCTGGTGGAAATGTTTCATCATCTGAACCGGATAAGACTAAGATTGGAATCGTCACGTTTTGGATATTCTGTTGGGCACGATTTAGTGATTCAACATCGAAAATCTTAAAATAAACATGTGGAGTCACTTTTTCAAATGCCCAAAGAATACGCTCCTCCCTTTCCTGTGTAGGATAGAGCATAAACTTATCGATAATCAGCTGGGCCTTATGCAGCATCGTCTCATGGCCCTTTACTTGCATCTTTCGTTCGGCTACAATTTTTTACCAAGTTCTCTTGGAAAATGAACTGGAACCGCAAGTAGTGTTAACGTTTTCAAACTAGAGAAGCCTCTTGCTGCAAATTCGATAGCACTGACATCACCAAATCCTTGTGCGACAACATGATACGTATCTAGCTGTAATGTATTCACTAAGCATTGAATATCATCGGCTAGCCTGGAAATCGATAAATCACCATCCCCTACAGTAGAGTCTCCATGCCCTCTTAAATCGTACCGAACCACTTGATAGTCTTCTAAGAACAACGGGATAATCTCGTTCCAGCAATACATGTCTAATCCGGTAGGGTGAATGAATATAATGGTCTGTGTAGCACGAGGATTCGTTGATTCAAATTTTTCATAATGAATTTGAGCACCGCCACATGTTATAAAGGCCATTCTATCTCCCCCCTCTCACTAGTCCAATTTGCTTATATATACTAGTATTCTGTAAAAAAATGCTAATTCCTGTTTTTTTACATGTTTTGTTTGTTAAAAATAACAGGCCCCACCACAACGCGTGAAAGAGCCTGCCTTACTAAGTCTGTTTACCGGTATCTTCTTTGGTACCCACCGATAGATAAGGTCGCCATAATAATTCCAATGAGCAGTGCCAGTTCCATAGAAGTTCCTGAGATAACATGTTGTTTGATAAATTCCTCTTCTAGCATCATTTCTCCGGCAGTCCAGGCAAGTAAGCCCGCCCCAAAATAGACAACAATCGGGAAATGCTCCATCATTCGTAATATAAATTGACTAGCAAATAGCATAATTGGAATACTCAAGATAATACCGACGATGACCAGCATCATATTCCCCTCTGAAACTGCTACAATACCTAACACATTATCTAAGCTCATTAATACATCAGCAAAAATGATGATGACGATGGCTTCCTTTAAGGAATTGCCCACTTTCACGGAATTCTCTTCCGCTTCTTTATCAACAAGAAGTTTATAAGCTACAAACAGTAATAAAATGCCCCCTATTAAATGGATAAAGGGAAGCTTTAATAGATACATGACAATAACCGTAAATGCGATCCGAAATATAACAGCCCCGAGAGTTCCCCAGACAATCGCCTTCTGTTTTAAGTCTTGTCTTAAATTGCGACTTGCCATTGCAATAACAATTGCATTGTCACCACTTAAAATTAAATTAATCATTAATATTTTCACTAAAGGCTCTAACAGCTCCAAGAGAGATCCTCACCCTTCCACTATAAAATACTTGTCCTAAGATATTGATAATTAAATGTATGTCCGAAACGATAACATCATTACAGTTTTTACAATCGTGTGAAATGGGCTTATGTTTAACTCTCAGGTTATGAACCCGCTGCATATTCTAGTTAAAAAGCGGAGGAATGCGAATGTTTTATTATCAGTATTATTTTCCACAGTTTGTACCAGTACAGTACTATGGTCAGCCATTATATACGGAGATGAGGCAACAACCTACTGTTCAACAAATTTTACAAACGATTCGAACAGAGCATAATACGCTATACAACCAGCTAGTAAATGCTGGAATGAATCGTCAAGTAGTCGATTACGTCTATTTCTTCATGGTCAACTATACGGTAAATCAAGCAAACACAAATCAAAATGCTAATCAAATCTATAATCAATTCCAACGGCAGGTACCTTGGTTTAACCTGATATTTAGACAATTTAATGTGCCTCAAAATGTTGCCGATCAGGTAATGAGAAGAGTCATCCAAATTACGTTAGATCAATTAGCTGGTGGTGCTCCTAGTCCTGGGCAAGGATGGTCTAGCTGGGAGGACTTAGGTGGAACACTTACCTCTGCACCTGCTGTATCTTCCTGGCAAGCCAATCGATTAGATGTGTTTGTCCGTGGTACAGATAATGCACTATATCATAAATGGTGGGATGGTTCGAGATGGAATGATTGGGAAAGCCTTGGTGGGGTCTTAACTAGTGCACCTGGTGCGGTCTCTTGGGGGCCAAATCGGATTGATGTATTTGTTCGCGGTACAGATAATGTGTTATATCATAAATGGTGGGATGGTTCGAGGTGGAGCGATTGGGAAAATCTTGGTGGGACACTAACGAGCGGACCTGCCGCTTCCTCTAGAAGAGCGAATCAGTTAGATGTATTTGTTCGCGGTACTGGAAATAGACTATATAAACGATCATGGAATGGGTCTCGTTGGGAAGAGTGGGAGGATCTTGGTGGCAATTTAAACTCTGAGCCTGCAGCCGTTTCCTGGGGACCGAACAGAATTGATGTCTTTGCAAGAGGACAGAATAACGATTTAATCCATAAGTGGTGGGACGGTTCGAGATGGAGCAATTGGGGAAGCCTTGGCGGCACCTTAACTAGTGCACCAGCTGTCTCCTCTCGCCGAGCTAACCGATTAGATGTATTCGTTCGTGGAACTGGTAATCGCCTATACAAACGATCATGGAATGGGTCTCGCTGGGAAAACTGGGAAGACCTTGGTGGGACACTAGATTCAGCTCCTGCAGCTGTTTTCTGGGGGCCAAATCGGATTGACGTCTTTGCAAGAGGACAAAATCAGTCATTGATTCACTCCTATTGGGGAAGATAAAAACGGTATACTCCCCGATGTCTGTTATATCTATTTTAAAGGGGTACTAATCTTAGAAAAGCTCATATTCACTTTAGTGAATTTGTTAGTTTTTTCTTATAGTGTTGGGAGAGATTTTGATGCTTTCCTATCACCTAAAAAAAAGGTTTGTACCTCTTTCTTATATGTAATACAATATAAGTTATTATTTTGTTCATTACTAATGAAAAAGAGGTTTTAATGTGAATAGGCTTAGAAAGAAAAATATCCATGATCTACTAGAGAACAAAGACGTTCAATTAAAGCGAACACTAGGTGGATTTGATCTAATCATGCTAGGAGTTGGGGCGATTATTGGTACGGGTATTTTTATATTACCTGGTACGGTGGCTGCGTTACATTCTGGTCCTGCTATTATTTATTCCTTTATTATTGCAGCTATTGTGTGCTCCTTTGCGGCGATGTGTTATTCCGAGTTCGCTTCTTCTGTACCAGTGACAGGAAGTGCCTACACGTATAGCTATACTGTATTTGGTGAGATTGTTGCTTGGATTGTAGCCTGGGCTCTTGTACTGGAATATGGTCTTGCGGGAGCTTCTGTTGCAACTGGATGGTCTGCATACTTTGTTTCCTTATTAGAGGGATTCCATATTACGATTCCTCAAGCATTAACTGGACCTTTCCAGCCACAGGAGGGTACTTATGTTAATTTGCCTGCCATTATCATCGTGCTAGCCTTGGCTTTCTTGTTAACCTATGGCATGAAGGAATCTGCTCGTCTAAATAAAATAATGGTATTTGTCAAAGTGTTCGTCATTTTACTATTTATTGTAGTTGGATTTTTCTACGTTCGTCCGGAGAACTGGCAGCCGTTTATGCCGTATGGCTGGAATGGTGTCTTTTCTGGTGCTGCATTAGTATTCTTTGCCTATCTTGGCTTTGATGCGGTATCAGCAGCTGCTGAAGAAGTGAAAAATCCGCAGAAGAATATGCCGATTGGAATTATTGGCTCCTTACTTGTTTGTACAGGATTATATATTGCCGTATCACTCGTATTGACTGGCATGGTATCTTATACCGAGTTGAATGTTAGTGACCCAGTTAGTTTTGCAATGGGATTGGTGAATCAAAATTGGGTTGCTGGGTTTATTTCACTAGGGGCTATTGCGGGGATGATTACCGTTATTCTTGTACTGCTCTACGGTGGGACAAGACTTCTATTTGCACTTGGGCGTGATCAGCTATTACCAAGAAGCATGAGTAAACTAAACGCCCACAACACACCGGTTTTTAGCACGTGGATTTTTGCTATTTTGGTAGCATTTTGTGCAGGATTTATTCCATTGTCTAAGCTAGCGGAGATGGCGAATTTAGGTACGTTGTTAGCCTTTACTATTGTATCCATAGGGGTGTTATTCCTACGTAAAAATAACACTATCCCAACCGGCGGCTTTAAGGTTCCATTATTTCCGGTGATTCCGATTTTATCCTTTGTGCTATGCATCTTTTTAATGATGCAGCTATCGAATCAAACGCTAGTTGCTTCAGCAATATGGTTCTTGATTGGTATAATCATTTATTTTGCTTATGGAAAACGAAATAGTTTAATGAAATAGAACTAGGCGAAACAAACTAACCCCATCACATTTAATTGGTGATGGGGTTTTTATTTTGATGGATTCTCCTAATGCCAAGTTAAAACTATGCAGCCAGCCAAATAAAGAGAGAGACCATGTGCGGCGCATATTTTTGCCCAAAAACGTCTAGTTGACATATTCTTCAGGATTTGGAGGGGGGGGGTTCAGGATTTGGGGCACCTTTTTCAGGATTTGAGTGCCACCTTTCAGGATTTCAAAAAATCATCAGGTTGCCCGCCTATTAATCCTGGGTTTTCTGCAATAAATTTAACAAGGTGATACCCGCAAGAAACGTTATAACAGATAGTATGATGGTTGATTGATCCACTACACCATCCAGATTCATTATAATAGCATAAATTGAACCACTTACTAGTCCAATCATCGCTGCATAGGTTTCGACCTTGTAATGTGTTAATAAATAGCGAATGAGTCTACTCGTCAGTAGTACCCCTAACACGATACCTGAACCAATTGTTAAGATAACTGGCATATTTAGCGAGAATAGGGAGTTTGTTGCAATTTCATATACGCCAAATATAGTGAGAATTAGTGCACCACTTATTCCTGGGAGTACAAGAGCTGTACTAGCAATAAAACCTACAAGGACAAAGAATATGTAATCAACAAACGACAGATGATTTAAATCGATGTTGGTCATCTCCCCTAATAATTGCCCGCATACCACCATGCCAAGAAAGAAGAGAATGATTATGTAATGCTTTGCTTTAAGCTTCGTCTTGTGGTGTTGGAGTGTTTCTTTCCAAAGATAAGGTAAAAATCCTACAATAACTCCACCAAAAAATAGAAGCGTCGGTGTACGATGGTTTTTTAATAAGTAGTTAAGCAGAATGATAGAAAAGGCAAATCCGATAATCATCCCAACGCCGAACATAACGAGAAAAGGTAATACCTCTTTTCTTCGATTCGTTGTTAACATGCTTAACGAATAAATCAGACGCTCATATATTCCTAAAATCATAGCGACCGTACTACCGCTTATTCCAGGAACTGTTTCTGTAATCCCTACTGCCATGCCTCGAAGCATAATTCCAAACATAATTTCAACACCTAAATGAGTTATTTTTTCTGAGAACTTCAATCGAAATGCGTACTGCCAAGACGTTACTTACTAAATACCAGAAGAAGGTAGCTCGCTGCACAAAGGAAGAATGCAATTTGCGTGATGATATATATGGATAGTTCAGAGAAAGTCAATTTTCTCTCCCGCTTCATTTTCTTGAACTTCCAATAATAATAGATAGAACATAAAAGCAGTATGGTGGCTGATACTTGGAATACCTTGTCCAGTAACGCGATCAAATTAATCCTCTCCTCGTGCTTTGTTTGATTGACTGTATTAACTCATTCCCTACCTCTACATTATTTTAATACTAACATAGTATTCCAAAAACAACTTCGAAATATTGAAAAACTGCACCTGTTTTGCTAGATGGTAGCAAGGTAGGTGCAGAATGACTTTTTTAGTATTGATTCTCCATATATAGTTGGAAGGAACTTGTCGCTTATTTCTTATTCTAAATAATAATCTCTTAATAACGTTATTTCTTCATCTTTTAATCCAATGCCGTTTACTAGGTAAGAATCTACTGTTCCATACTGTGCTTCTATTTCTTTGAAGAATTCTTGGATATATTCCAACCTTGCTTCAAATATAGCCTTAACCGTTTCTTTATCGATAACGTCTGGCATGGTGTGACCGATCGCTTCGAATCCTGCTTCAATTTCACTCTGTGCCTTATTTGTCAATAAGTAGTCTTCTATGATTATTTCACGAGGAACGCCTAGTAAGCTTAAGATTGTCGCAGCTACTACTCCTGTTCTATCTTTCCCAGCCATGCAATGGAACAGGAGCGGTTCTCCACGATTATCTAGTAATAGTTGGATGACTTGGCGAAGTCCAGTAGTATTGGATACTAACTGGCGGTTCAAATTAACTAGCATTTCCCCGGGCTTACTGTTAAGCAACTTATTTTCAAATTGAGAAAGATCCCCCGGCTGTCTTACTACCTTGTCATTATTAATCAACGGAACATGATTCCACGTTACGCCAGCAATGTCTGGATCTGGATACTTATTAATTTCGTCCTCATCACGCAAATCCAAAATGGCGCTAATTTCTAATTCCTTTAATACCTCTATACCAGCTTCTGTTACAGCACTTAAATTCCCCGAACGATAAAGCTTCCCCGACTTAACATGACGTCCATCCACCGTTTCATAGCCACCTAGCTCACGAAAATTAAAGCTACCCTCTAAATTCCTTTCACGCACAACTTGTTTCATCTGTTCTCCCCAACTCTCTTATGTAATTAATTCTATTATACAAGAATAGTGGAAAAATTTGCTTCAGAATAAATGTTAAGTCTTTATTAATTTAATAGTTAATGGGAAGAGAGTTTGAGTGGTGGAATGCTTATTTTATGTGATTTAGGGGGATGAAGTATTTTAAGGGGGGAGATGGGAGGAAGTTGGGAGGTTGGGGTTAAAGTCGCGCGGTGGGCAGGGGTTTTCGCGCGAGATCTCGGGAATTTCGCGCGACCCTCTGGCTTTTTCGCGCGGCCTCTTGGGTTTTTCGCGCGACTCGGCGGTTCTCGCGCGATTTCTCGGACTCCTCGCGCGTTTTTCCCCACTCCCCGCGCGATTTCCCGCACCTCCCGCGCGATTTCCCGGACTCCCCGCGCGCCCCCCCACACACTACTCCCACAAAAATACACTCGCACCATTTAAGGTTGCGAGTGTATTTCTTCGCTAGCAAATATTTGGCTTTGGTCCTGGGATTGTGTCGTGGATGGATAGTGGGGCTAGTTGCTGGCCTACTAAGCCGCCGTGGGGTTCTGGTTGTGCGACGTATTGGAAGGTGCTGCAACCGTCCATACTTGGGCCGCTAGCCCAACGTCCAAATTTGCTTGCTTCTCCTCTTGAGAAGTTCATAAATTTGTAGGCGAATTCTCGTTTCTCCAGGTTGCGTGGGAAGGTGACTGGAACTACTTTTCCATCTTGGGCTTCTAATTCTGCGATTGCAGCTAACCATTGGTTTTGGTGCATCGTATCGCGGGCGATGAGGAAGGATAGCATATCCTTCACGCCTGGGTCATCTGCGAGTTCATATAAGCGTACTGCTTGGAGTCGTCCTTGTGATTCTGCATTCAAGTTGGCACGGAAATCGGCAAGTAAATTTCCACTTGCTATGGTATAACGGGAGTTCCAGGGATAACCAACACTATCGGTTGGTGTTGCCCCAAGACCTGACACAATAATATGCTGTGGGTTCATTCCTCCCATTGCCGCTTCTAGGATTGGGTCTTTAGCTGCTTCTTCTTGAGCTGAAGCAGGGGCACCATCAAGTAATCTAGCAATCATTGTTGCTAACATTTCGACATGGGCCATCTCTTCAGTTCCAATATCTAATAGCATATCCCTATATTTTTCCTCTCCACGGCAGTTCCACCCTTGGAATAAGTATTGCATCATAACCGATATCTCACCGAATTGACCTCCAAGTATTTCTTGAAGCTTCTTGGCATATTGGGGATCTGGACAGCTTGGTTTTGCATTGTATTGCATCTCTTTGATGTGGTAAAACATCAAACCAATCCTTTCTCAATATTTATGCTATTTATTCTTAACCATTCTATGAAAGAACTGGGCAAATATAGTATGTCTCCCTTACTTTTTATAAATTATTTTCCCATCATGATTTGTACAAGGAAGTTTAGAGAATATCCCTTTTGAAAGAGAACATACTAACCCTATACATATATCTAGGGAGTGATTTAAATGTTTTATCATATTAAAGAACTGCAATATAACGCCAAGCCGGACCGCCCAGATCCTGTCTACGCCAAGAAGCTACAGGAGGTTTTAGGTGGACAATTTGGCGAAATTTCCGTCATGATGCAGTATTTATTTCAGGGATGGAATTGTAGAGGGGAACAGAAATATCGTGATATGCTTTTAGACATTGGAACGGAAGAAATAGCACATGTGGAAATGCTAGCAACGATGATTGCCCAATTATTGGATAATGCCCCTGTAGAGGATCAGGAAAACGCGGCTAAAGATCCAATTATAGGTGCTGTAATGGGGGGAATGAACCCACAGCACGCTATTGTATCCGGCCTTGGAGCAAGACCGGATGATAGTGAAGGTTATCCTTGGACCTCTCGATATACCATCGCAAGTGGGAATCTTCTAGCTGACTTTCGGGCGAATTTAAATGCGGAATCACAGGGACGTTTGCAAGTGGTTCGCCTTTACGAAATGACAGATGACAAAGGGGTACGAGATATGCTATCTTTCCTAATCGCACGTGATACGATGCATCAAAATCAATGGATGGCTGCGATTGAAGAATTAGAGCAGAAACAAAAACCAATTGTCCCAGCCACCTTTAATCAACAATACGAAAAACAAGAAGTTTCTTACGCCTTTATGAACTTCTCTAAAGGAGAAGAAAGCAGGCAAGGTCGGTGGGCTTCCGGTAAAAGCATGGATGGACAAGCTGAATTTGAATATATTAGTGAGCCACAGGCAATGGGTCAAATACCATTCTTACAGCCTGCTCCTCCACACATTCACGGAACTCCGCCATCCCCATTGTAGGCGCAATATCATATTAGGCAGATATGTAGCATGTATTCCAGAAAACGTCCTTTCTGAAATACATGCTGCTTTGTTTACTTGGCCTTGACTTTCATATCATCTACGTTATAATAAATAGTAATTAAGGAATTACAAATTACTTGTTTGTATTATTGAGGTGAAAAGATGGGAAGCTATAATCAAGATAAAGCATTGGAGCAGTATGATTCCAGTAAATACGTGACACCAGATGGCTATACAAGTGATATTGCCGTATTTACCATCACCACCGAAGATGATGGAACGAAGAACACGAAAAAAACCGTGAACAAACAACTCAAGATTATGCTAATTAAACGTTCTGACTACAATGCAGAAGGAGAGCCAAATATTGAAGGTGGCAAATGGGCGCTTCCTGGGGGATTTATCGATGGGAGTAAACAAGAGACGGCCTTACAAGCTGCTGAAAGGGAACTAGTCGAGGAGACCGGTATACAAGGGATATTCTTAAAGCACTTTGGTGTTTATGATCAATTTGGTAGAGATAAACGGGGCTGGATTATTGCCAATGCACATTATGCCATCGTACCTGAGAAACAATTGGCCAACCGAAAAGCTTCCGATGACGCTCAAGCAGTACAATTGTTTACTATGGATGAAGTATTTCAATTGGACTTAGCCTTCGATCACCGCGATATTATCACCGATGCCTTAGCATTTATTGAACGGGATTTGATCGAGACGAAGGTTGCGAGGAACTTTCTCCCGGAGGAATTTACATTATCAGAGCTACAAAGTGTCTTAATGACCGTATCTAATCATCCTAGAATAACGACAAAATCGGTGTTTTTTGCCAAGGTCCCTAAGCTACCTTTCATCGAAAAGGTTTATGATGAGAAAGGAAACTTAAAAAAGACCGAGAGAAATTCCTATCGTCCATCACAGCTGTATCGTTTTAATGATGTTGAAGTTATTAAATCTATTTATGAATAAGATGTAACGCTTGTAATTTGTAATTTTGGCATTACTAATTCAAAGGAGAGGTGTTCAATATGTCAAAGAAAGCATTAATTAATGTCGATTACACCTATGATTTTATTGCAGATGATGGCGCGTTAACTTGTGGGAAGCCTGGTCAGGAATTGGAAACGTATATTACCGAGGTAACGAAGAAGTTTATAGATAATGGGGATGAGGTCATCTTTGCAATTGATATGCACCATGAACAAGATCCATACCACCCGGAAACAAACCTATACCCGCCCCACAATATTGCTGGTACAAAAGGAAGAGAGCTTTATGGTGCGCTGCAACAAGTATTTGAAGAGCATAAAACCAAGCCACAAGTACATTGGATGGATAAAACGAGGTACTCCGCATTTGTCGGAACGAACTTAGATTTATTACTACGTGAGCGTGGCATTACAGAGGTTCATATCGTTGGTGTCTGTACCGATATTTGCGTACTCCACACTGCAGTAGATGCCTATGGAAAAGGGTATTCCATTGTCATCCATGAAAAAGGAGTAGCTAGCTTTAACCAAACAGGTCACAAATGGGCACTCGAGCATTTTACAGGCTGCCTAAATGCAACGGTTATTTAATAATGCGACTGGGGCAGGTGGTTGTCCCAAGGAGGGAATTCGGATGAATTTTACTGATGATAGTTTAATGCTTCATACAGATTTATACCAAATTAACATGGCAGAAACCTATTGGGCTGACAATGTCCACGATCGCCGTGCGGTATTTGATTTATATTTTCGAAAGCTTCCATTTGGTAATGGCTATGCTATTTTTGCCGGATTAGAAAAGGTTATTAACTATGTACAGAACTTTCAATTTAGTGATAGTGACCTAGATTATTTACGAGAAATTGGTTATCAAGAGGATTTCTTGGCCTATTTAAAGGACCTTCGTTTTCGTGGGACGATAAAGGCGATGCAAGAAGGAGAAGTAGTATTCTGTAATGAACCATTGATTCGAGTAGAATCAAGCCTTGCTGAAGCCCAGCTTCTTGAGACAGCTCTATTAAATATTGTGAATTACCAAACCTTAATTGCTACTAAGGCCTCTCGGATTAAGCATGTAGCCAATGGCCAAACCTTAATGGAGTTTGGAACGAGAAGAGCCCAAGAGCTCGATGCTGCATTATGGGGCACGCGTGCTGCTTATATCGGTGGATTTGATGCCACCAGCAATGTAAGGGCTGGTAAGCTATTCGGTATACCTGTTAAAGGTACTCATGCCCACTCCATGGTGCAGGCATATCAGGATGAGTATACCGCATTTAAAAAGTATGCTGAAAGACATAAGGATTGCGTCTTCCTAGTGGATACGTACGACACGTTAAAATCTGGTGTTCCTAATGCTATTCGGGTAGCAAAGGAGTTCGGGGATAAAATCAATTTCCTCGGCATTCGCCTTGATAGTGGAGACTTAGCATATTTATCCAAAAAAGCTAGACAGCAATTAGACAACGCCGGATTTAAAGATACAAAAATTTATGCATCTAGTGATTTGGATGAATCGACCATTTCTAGCCTGCAAGCCCAAGGTGCCAAAATAGATGTCTATGGAGTGGGAACTAAATTAATTACCGCTTACGATCAACCGGCATTAGGAGCTGTCTATAAACTCGTTGCAATTGAAAATGAGAACGGGGAGATGGAGGATACGATTAAAATATCGGCCAACCCTGAAAAAGTCACAACCCCCGGGATGAAAAAAGTGTATCGAATCATTAACACAAACAATCATCACTCTGAAGGAGACTACATTACATTAGAGGATGAAGACCCGAATCAAGAGGAAAAGATTAAAATGTTCCATCCGATACACACCTATATTAGTAAATTTGTAACCGACTTTAAAGCGATTAATCTACATCATGATATTTTCCAAAATGGGAAATTAGTCTACGATGCTCCTAGCTTACCAGAGATTCAAGCCTATGCATCGAAGCAGCTAGAACTATTATGGGATGAATATAAGCGAACTATTAACCCAGAAGAGTATCCAGTTGACTTAAGCATGAAAACTTGGGAAACTAAAATGAAAAAGATTGAAAGTACGCGAAATAAAATCAGGGAGTTGACGTAAGTGACAACGGAGGTCCAGGAGTACTACCAAAGATTAAACCCAGAGAAAGATATAGAAAGGTTATTTCAACAAGGAGTTAAGGTTGGAATATATGGCTCATCCTTTGATCCGATTACCAATGTACACTTGTGGACAGCATCAACCGTTGCGCATCGTAAAAAGTTAGACTTCATCATCTTTCTTCCTTCGTCCGGGAAGCGAAGGGATAAACAATTACAGACCGAGGATAACCACCGTTCCACCATGGTTCAATTAGCGATTAAAGATAATCCAAAGTTTCTATTAGATACGTATGAGTTCACAGCTCCTGCTGGAAAAACCTACACATACTATACGATGGAGCATTTCAAGGAAATTCTACCTAATGCGGAAGTATTCTTTATTATGGGTGCTGACCTATTGGTCGATATCGCAGCTGGTAAATGGATGATGGATGAAGAACTCATCCAGTCCAATCAATTTATCATCATGGCAAGAGACAATATCGATATGTTAGCAACCATTGCCCAGTCACCGCTACTTCGCAATTATGATGACGGTAGATTCCAATTACTAGATAAAGGCTTATCCATGGAGATTAGCTCCACTTATATTCGTGAAGAGTTTTCGCGTGGTGGTGAACCACGGTATTTATTGCCGACAAGCTGTTATAATTATATTCAGGAGCATAAATTATACCGAAAGAGGGGAAGCAAATGAGTACACTACAAGAAATCATTATTACAGAGCTAGGCGTTAAACCAACTATCGACCCGAAGGAAGAGATTAGAAGACGTGTTGATTTTCTAAAGAAATATTTAGTGAAGAATAGCTTTGCTAACGGATATGTACTTGGGATGTCAGGCGGACAAGATTCTACGTTAACCTCTAAACTAGCCCAAACCGCAATTAATGAGCTGAACGAAGAAGCTGGAGAAGACCGCTATCAATTTATTGGTGTTCGTCTACCGTATGGCGAGCAATTTGATGAAGAGGATTGCCAGGATGCCATTGATTTTGTTAAACCTAGCCAAGTAATTACCGTCAATATTCAAAAGTCTGTGGACGCTAGTGTCGCATCCTTAAAAGAAGCTGGTGTTACGATTAGTGATTTCCTTAAAGGGAATGAAAAAGCTCGTGAAAGAATGAAGGTACAATATAGTATTGGTGGAAGTCATAATCTGCTTGTACTTGGTACAGATCATGCGAGTGAAGCTGTTACTGGATTTTTCACCAAGCATGGTGATGGCGCTTGTGACTTAATTCCATTGTATGGATTGAATAAGCGTCAAGGTAAGCTGCTGTTGAAAGAATTAGGATGTCCAGAGCATTTATATATGAAAAAGCCTACAGCTGATTTAGAGGATGATAAGCCTGCATTACCAGATGAGGTTGCATTAGGCGTCACCTATGATGAGATTGATGATTATCTAGAAGGAAAAGAAGTTGCAGAAAAAAGTAAAAATAGAATTGAAGAATTATTTTTGAAAACAAGACATAAGCGAAACCCTGCCGTTACCATTGCGGATGATTGGTGGAAATAAGTAGAATTGGCAAAAAGCTTATGCGCTAGTACATTAAAAGTACGGCTAATTGGGAAATTACTTTCCTTTCTCCCAGTACAGAAAAGACACTGCTCGTAACCGCAGTGTCTTTTCTTGCATGGGATGGTTGACACGCTCCCACAGTATAGATCAGTTAGCCAGCCCTTGTGTAATTTAACTAATAACTACCGGAGCTTATTTTTACTTCTTTAGAGTACTTGGTTAAACGTATATCTTTCCTATTTATCCCTCCGTCTATCTTCACTGATTTCTTCAGCGTATTCGGTTTGATAACGTAGGTTTCTTGTTCCGTTTCCGTTTGATTCTTGGTCTGGTAACACCTGGTTAGCTAAGTAGCGGTGGAAGAATACTTCGAATACCCCTACTCCTAATGCAGCAATTAGTGAAGCAGTAAACGGGTTATCAGCAGCTGTCATACCATCCACAAACCAATAAATAATTGGCCACGCTAGTATGAAATCCGCTACAGTAGCAACCAGATTGTTCGTTCTAGGTAAAATGAATAAATCCCCAATAAGATATGCCACTATTCCTAGTACTAACGATAACAGGAATACCTCCCCAAATGTCATCGTATACATGACACCTAGAACAATATAAAGTAGAACAAACGAAGCAATAAATTTGATTAGTAATGCTTTGACATGTTTCATTTATCATCCATCCTTATTGATTTTTTGCAAGCTTCGCGTAGTGATGAAGACCTTGAGCACTTTAACAACTTTGCCCAGTCGTTCTAGCACTCAATCTCCCCTTCCGTACCCGTTAGCTCCTTCTCATGATTCTCTGCTTTCAGCATCTATCACCAAGAACTCCCTTTCATCAAGGTCACCTTTTAGATTCCCCTCATTGCTGCTACTTCGGTTATAGAATGTGTATGTATAGGGATTGTTATTCGTAGTACCTGTAGAGGCATATCTTTAAAGTTCAAAAGGATACGATGAATTTTAGAAAAGGAGCTAAAAAATGAATTTAATAGGATAAGGAATCGGATTAAAGGCAAATTAAAGATATGCCAAATAAAAGGAGAATTATTGATGACACAAAATGCGAATCAAATTCTAAGTCAAATCAGTCAAATTGCGAAACAGCTAGAGCAACAAGAGGCGATGAATGCTCAAACTCTTCAGCAAGGTCAAGTAGGCTCAGAGGGGCAGCAGCAAATGGCAAACCTAGAACAAAATGCTGCACAGCAGCTTGAGCAAATGCAACAGCTTATCCAACAGTACCAGCAATTAAGCCAGTCCCAACAGAGCTTCCAAGCTTCAACTGGAGTTAGCAGTTCAGTAACAGGTGCTCAATCTGCCCTACAACCTGGGTTTTCCGGAACAGATGCAGAAGAGGTTAGACAACAAAACCAACAATCTGCTCAAAACCAAAATGGTGGAAATACATTTAGCTGAGTCAATTTCATAATTGCTCTTTTTAAAAATACAGAATCCTACAGAATTTCTAAAATGTATTTTTAAAAACAGAAATCATGCTACTTGTTGCTGATTTAATTGTACATTAATTCGGTCTGCGGCTAACTTTGAAGCATTATAAATAAGGGTTACCATGTCAAAATGAATTTTTGCACGTTTCCCAGTACGATAGCGAACATTGTTCAGTTGAAAGAATTCTTTCAGATAGGCATTAACCCGTTCTACGGCAGTACGACGTTTGAAAATGTTTTTCCATGCTTGTGACCCGCGTGCTGGTGCGGTATATCTGCGAAGGTCTGAAGTGATTTTCACTTTATAAACCTTTTGGCAAATACCTTCATTAGCTAAGGGACAGTCGCTGCATTCCTTTGGTCTTGTGTATTTCAATGTTTCATATTTAGGATCAAAACTATCATAACGATAAGAATGCTCTCTGAAACAAGTTGGGGCAAAGTGTTTATCATAGCCAATGATTTCCCCTTCATTTCGCTTATTATACGCGATGACGGATTGTTGTCCCATTCGATGTACCTGCTCGTATATGGGTTCATAGTCATAGCCCGCATCCATTGTTTGATAACGTAATGGAAGGTGAAGGCGTTCCTGAATTCCTTTCAGTAAAGGGATAGCTGCCTTACCATCATTTAGACTCCCAGATGAAAAAAGAGCCTGTAGAATGTATTGGCTTGATGTACCAACGGCTAAATGACCTTTGTAGCCAAACCAAAAAACATTTTGTCCTTCTGAGTTCTTTTTCACGCCCCATTTAGGGTCTTGGGGAACTTCGGCACGTAGTTCGGCTAGGGGAACATCTAATTGGGCCACAATTTTTCTATCATATAAAGGTAAATTGGCTTCCGTTTCAGCTTGTTCTTTAAGCCACCCGTCACGCTCATCTTTTGATTTCCGACCACGTTTTTGGGGTTCAGATTTTGGCTTTTCTTCTTTTGGCTGCGCTTGGTCTCGTGCTTCAAAATGGGTTGCATCAATGGCCACTGTATCATCCGTGATGAAACCTTCTGCAATAGCCTGGAGGACCACTTTTTCTTGTTCTTTCTCAAGGATATCGCTTTCCTCCAATTTCGTTATGAGACGTGAATAGGAGGATTCTGAAGGCACATGATCAGAAACCAAAAAGCCACAATTTAACTTAAAAGCTAGATCATCATGAAGACGTTTTATAAGATCCTTCATCGTAGGGATGCGCTCTATGTATCTTACAAAGGTGGAGATAATCATGGCTGCATAGTTTAGTTCTTCCGGTGCACCCAACCGTGATTTTTTCGCCACTTGATGGTACATCGAATCCAAATCTACCGCTGAAATAATGGCTTCATATTTTTGGGTAGGTTCCATGTCAAATAATTCCTGTATGCCAAATAGGCTAGGTTGTCGTATAATAGTCATAAGAAGTACTCCTCCAGTCTTTTTATGGTTTGTGGTCAACTACCATTATACAAGATTTGGGGAGGTACTTCTTTTTTTATCTCTTAAACCCCTTGATACACAAGGGCTAAGAATTATGAAATTCATTCAGCTAAATAAAGTTTAACAGGAAGAGCCATAATCCCTTGAGAAATTATGGCTCTTCTTAGCTTTCTTCCAATATCACCTGTGAAGCCTTCAGCCCTGAAACAACCGCGCCTTCCATAGTAGAAAAATATGGCTGTCTCGTATAATCTCCGGCCAACACTAGCCCTTGGATATCGGTTCTCTGACTCGGTCTCATCCAATCATTATTCGGTTCTAGGCTATAAAAATCCTCCGGGTGACTAACAACTCGATAGTTCAACAAGTTAGATTCCAAATCCAAGCCTAATTCATATGCCTCATCAATCACTTCTTTTATGATTTCTTCCTCTTTCATAGGAATGAATTTCTCTGGAGGAGTTAAAATGATAGAAAGACGACCTGGAACATGCGTAAATGTTGAACGAGATTGTTCTACAAAGCTCCCTAAAATCGTTAAGGGGCCAAAAGTTGTACGATCATATGGCAATACAGGTTTACTAAACTCCATTTGCACCGTTACCGCAGGCATCGTAGGAAGTTGAAACAGTGTTTGAAAAGCTGGATGTTCAGTAAAACTATCCTTTAATATCTTTTTCGCACCCGCCAAATCTGCTGCAAGTATAACGTTATTTCCTCTTATTTCCTCCCCATCTGCTAAGATAACACCTGTGACCTGATTATTCTCTACTATCAAGCGCTTGACCTTCGTACCAGTTCGAACTTCCCCTTTATTTTGTTCAATTTTTGTTGCGATTGGATTTGCTAATAGCTCCGTCATACCACCTAAATATGCTCCAATTCTCATCTTATAGAATCTAGGCAATGCTGGATAAAATAACCCAAAGAACACTTTTGCTGAGTATCGCTCAGGTGGTAAAAAGAAAACCCCGGCACTTAATGGGATAATCAAATAATGAAGTGCATTCTCACTGACATGATGCTTTTCAGCAAACTCCTTTACACTATATTGATCAAGCTTGTCTGGATTTCGCTTATACTCTAAAAACCCTTTTAGGAAAAACGGGACTAATGATAATTTATCCTTCATGGAAACAATATGATTATTCCCAATTAACCCTCGAACCATTTCAAACGGCCCGAAAATAGGGGAAATCCCGAATACAGCAGTATCCTTTTTCCCTTTCACACGAACATCCACCTGCTCTTCCCATTGAACAATTTGGTTAATAGAAATACCTGCCTTTTTTAAAATTCGCGGAAGTTCTTTATAAAAGCCGATGTGGCGGTGAAATCCGGACTCAACCAACATACCATCTTCATCCCAGGATGATGTGCGTCCACCAATGACCTTCTCTTTTTCAAGTACGATAACCGATTTCTCCTGCTCACTTAACTCCAATGCTGCTGTTAGCCCGGATAATCCTGAACCAATAATAATGGCATCATATTGCTGCATCATCACTTCCACCTTACCAAGAGTAATTTCTTTTATCTTTCCAAATTAGGTTCGTTTTATTTATAGGAGGTTTTTATATGACTCGTTGTAATATGCTTGTTACCTTTACTTAATATGTTGTGACGTTTGAGGGTCATGAAAAACGTGTATATACATACTAAACCCGTTACCATAAAAAACTTTAGATAGGGAGTGGAACGTATGGAAGGTTTTAACCATATCTTGTTAGCTTTTGACGGTTCTAAATATAGTGTCCAAGCATTACAGACAGCAGAACAACTGACCAAATGGAGCGGTGCAAGATTAACAGTCGTATTTGTCCATGAACCATCACTTGACCATACTGTAACACCTGGGGTCACAACGGGTAGAGATGCAGGATTATATCATACACATCTTGGAGCAATTCCTACACCAAACGAAGGAACGCCAAGTGAATTGGATCACACGTACTTGCAAGATAATACTGCCGACAAAGTGCTTAATAACGCCTCTGTAAGACTATCAAAGCTCACAAACGTAGATTACGAGATTTTATCAGGAAAACCAGCAGCAGAAATAATTGCTTTTGCTGAGGAGCAGGATGTTGACCTCATTATTATGGGGAATCGTGGCCTTAGTGGAATTAAAAAGTTAGTCACAGGAAGTGTAAGTAAAAAAGTAGTAGAGGAAGCAAGTTGTTCCGTAATGGTTATTAAATAAAGAGTTGATCATAGCGGGGACTGTACTATTTCCGGTGGAGGTGGTACAGTCCCCGCCCACTTTTTATTTTTTATTCAAAATATAAATTGCCCCACCATAGCCAAGCACACACCAGATAAGTAAATTAATGTAATTTCCCAAGGAAGCATCAAATGTTGATGAAGCTAGTGATGCGCGCATCACTTCTGCCATGGAATATATCGGAAGTACTTCGTGAAGTGTTTGTAGCCATTCTGGTAGTCGGTCCATTGGAAAGTTGACTGGTGAGAACATAAGAGCTCCAAAGACAATTACTTGGGACAAAGCTAAAGATGTCGTTGGGGATAATAGATAAGATAATCCATATCCTACACCAATGGAAGTGAGTGCAATCATGAGAAGGGCTGGAACTATTGTCCATGAAATATCATATCCTGGTTGATACAGCAAATGAGCAATAAAAGAGGCAACAACAATACCAGGAATCGTAATCAATAACCATATCGTCGTATCCGCACTAAGAATAACGGAACGGTTCACTGGCCATGTTCGCATAAATTCCATGTAGCCATCTGTTTTGGATGTACCTACTTGTTGTGGAAGTATGACTAACCCCGTAAATATTAAAATAATGGTCGGAGCACCTGTTGCCAAATAGAGGATGGAATGGGTGTCTGGACTAGGCATTAGGTAAGTAAACCCTATCACAATTCCAATGGATATCAGGATTTGCATTAAAGCCATAAAAATCAAAAAGCCCGCGTTTCTTAAGAATTGCATTTGAAAAACATACTTGTAATGGCTATATATTTTCATGAGGAAACCACCACCTTATTTGAGGTTAGTTCGATATAAGCATCTTCAATGGTTGTCGGTGTTAAGGAATAATCCATTACAGTCCCTAAATCTACCTGCTCTCCAGCCCACGCAACTGCATTTGTAACATTTTCCGTATTCATCTTGATAATTAGTCGAGATCCGCTTTGATGATAGGAAATAGCCCATTGTGGAATATATCGTTCCTCCATTTTTTCTAGTAGATTCAATTCGATTCGCATTTGATTACTTACGGAACGTTTTACTTCGGAAGGGGTTCCTTGTGTAAGAATTTTTCCTTGATTAATGATCGCAACACGGTCCACCGCTTTTTCTGCTTCCAACACATTATGGGTAACTAGTATAACAGAGGTACCATTATCGGTTAAATTTCGAATGACATCCCATAAATAACGCCGACGAACTGGGTCGACATCATTGGTTGGTTCGTCTAAGATGACTAGCTTACCAGGGGCAATGACCGCCATACAAAAGGCAGTAAGTCTACGGGCACCACCAGAAAGCTTTTCCCCTTCTTTATCAGCCCATTTCCCCATATCTAATGCGTCAAAGAGCATATCAAGTCGCTTCGGATTATAGTTTTTTCCAGCTCGCATTTTCCCAATAATGGAAACTGCCTGCCTAGGGGTAAGAAATCCTAAAGGTACTTGGGACTGTGGCTGAACCGAACAAACAGACCGTGCATACACCCGATTGTCCGTCACCGATTTTCCAAATAGGCGAATCTCTCCTTGGTCCGGCGTTACTAAACCTACTATTTGGTTCACTAAAGTGGTTTTTCCCGCACCATTCTGCCCTAATAAGCCGACTATTTCTCCTTCCTTCATCGTAAGCGAAATATTATCATTCGCTATTAATTTTGACTTCCCCTTCCCTTTAAACACCTTTGTCACACCGTTTATCTCCAGTACCATTATTCCATCTCCCCATGTGCTTTAGATACTTTTTGCAGAAATTCTACAACACCCTTATCCATTGGATAGAACACAACGCCTTCTTCTAGACCTTTTAATGATTCCCACAAGTTACCGAGCAGTTGTTCATCATGATCAAACATTTTCTCCGCTTGCTTCAGCCAACGCTCTGCAAGCTGTAAAGCCAGGTCAGATTTCGGGTCGATGTCCTGATGTTTTTTGATATCATAGACAGCCTTCATCCATTCACGAATATCTTCCTCACTCATCTTTTCATTGCATTCCATTATCTTTCTCATTTCTTCCTCATTCATAAAATGATTATATTGCTGTATTAATTCTTCAGGCTCCTGGTGATAGAACTTCATGATTAGCGAAATGATTGGCCAACTAATTTTCTCTTCAAACTCAATCGAGTATAGGACACCTTGAAGTGCTTGTTCTAGCATTTTCAGACGTTCCTGTTCCCGTTTCACCATGTCTAATTGTTCTTGGATTGACTCCTGCCAATTTAATTTGGAGCTTTGCAAGATAGCATTAATCTTATCCAACGGAAATCCCATATACTTCAATGCCAGAACACGCTCTAGTCGCATGACATCATCCTCACTATATAGCCGATGCCCACCACTCGTTCTCGATGAAGGCTTAACGAGACCAATCTCATCGTAATAATCTAATGTTCTTCTAGTTACCCCGGTATTTTTCGATAAAGTACCAATCGTGTACATGACACCACCCTTTCCCAATTTTCTTAAGTATAAAACAACACGTTACGTGATGTTCAATAGATATATACAAAATTATTTGATATTTTATTATGATGGTTTGTTGATATTGGATTATAGGGGGAGGAGATGGTTGATTTGTTACCTTATTCTCTGCTTCTTTCTCGGTTAGGGCATGGAGGGGGGCTCTCTGTTACCTTTTTCACTGCTTCCTTCGCATTTCGGTCACTGAGATGCTCCCTCTGTTACCTTTTTGACGGCTTCTTCCCCATTTAGGTCACTGAGGTACTCTCTCTGTTACCTTTTTCTCTGCTTCTTCCCCATTTAGGTCACTGATCCACTCCCTCTGTTACCTTTTCGCCTGCTTCTTCCCGCATTTAGGTCACTGAGGAGCTCTATCTGTTACCTTTTCACCTGCTTCTTCCCCATTTAGGTCACTGATCCACTCCCTCTGTTACCTTTTCACCTGCTTCTTCCCCATTTAGGTCACTGATTCACTCTCTCTATTCCCTTTTTCTCTGCTAATTCCTTATTTAGGCAACAGACACACCCTCTCACGTGTCTCCCTTATCCCGGGCACAGCCCCCCACTATCTAAAGCACAAAAAAGCAATCAAAATCGTCACTTGATCTTGATTGCTTCTGTTAGGATTAATCAAACATCCTACTGATCCCAAAGTATTCTGTCAGTGGTTGCTTTCTTCCTTTGTAATGCCAGTCATGATATGCCTGAAATACTTTCATGGTATCTCCATTGGCCGATTCTTCCACTAGATACTTTACGGCTAGGAAACTTCGCCAATAGTCATACATAATACTGGTTAAACTGCCCTTGTAGCTAGCTTGACCAAAATGATCTAATGAATGCTTGCCGTACTTTTCTTTAAATATGGTAACTAGTTCTGTTTCTACCTTGGTAAATTCATTAAATTCTTGTTCATCTAGCATCGCTTTCCGTGGTAAATATTCACACATGCCTTCCTCAAACCAAATACTATCTTCTCGTTCTTCATCAAACTCATCTGGGAACAGATCGAGATGATGTGTTAGTTCATGCCCTAATATCGAGAAAATATGATTTTCGGAAAGCGTTTCATAGAAAGATTCAATTCCAGGGTGCTTAAGTCCCTCTAGTTGTCTTAAGAAAAGACTTCTCCAAGCTTCAATGTCTGGTGTGAAGTAAATTAGGTCTTTACTGGTATAGGCAGGGATTGGTATCGTGGAGAATGTCTCGGTTGCTAGTTCTGCTGTAGTCCAGACGATTCCTTTAGGTAATTCCGTTAGCGCATAATGCTCTTCCAATTCCCGTTGATAAAGGGATAAGCGACTCATGAAAAATTCCATAACAGGTTGGCGTTTCATGTAGTCTTCCACTTTTTCAAAAGCATAGATTTGTTTCATATTTTCTCCTCCGTCCTAGAACCTTTAAACATTATCTCCCTATTAAAAAAGCTCTGTAGACGTTACATTCTACAGAGCCTAACGCTAGGGACCTTATGTCCCTATGCTTCTTGATAACTATTAATTAGTCCAAGTGTTTTTGCCGTCCGTTCTAATACTTCTTGAGCTAATGCCGGGTTATCGGATAAAGAACGTCCATATGATGGGATCATTTCTTTAATTTTTGGTTCCCACTCTTGCATGCGTTCTGGGAAGCATTTTGCAATGACTTCAAGCATTACATGCACGGCAGTAGATGCTCCTGGTGAGGCACCTAGTAATGCAGCGATTGATCCATCTGCTGCACTTACTACTTCTGTACCAAATTGAAGGGTTCCTTTACCGCCTGCTTCTGTCTCCTTAATTACTTGCACACGTTGACCTGCCACGACCATATCCCAATCTTCACTTTTAGCTTCTGGGATAAACTCCCGTAATTCTTCCATCCGCTTTTCTTTCGTTAATAAGACCTGCTGGATTAAGTATTTCGTTAAGGAGAAATTCTTAACACCTGCTCCGATCATATTGAACACATTATGCGGTTTCACTGAGTTAATTAAATCAAAGTATGAACCCGTCTTTAGGAACTTCGGAGAAAATCCTGCAAACGGTCCAAATAGTAATGATTTCTTATTATCAATATATCTCGTGTCTAAGTGTGGTACAGACATCGGTGGCGCACCAACCTTAGCCTTTCCATATACTTTCGCCTGGTGTTTTTCCACCACTTCTGGATTATTACATACCATAAATAATCCACTTACAGGGAAGCCACCAATACCTTTTCCTTCTGGGATTCCGGATTTTTGCAGTAAGTGTAAGCTACCTCCACCAGCACCAAGAAAGACAAATTTAGCAGTGTGATATTCTACGGTTCCGCTTTCAAGATTTTTTACCTTTAATTCCCAGGAACCGTCACTGGTGCGTCTCATATTTTTCACACTATGATTATAGTTAATCGTGACATCTTTTTCTTGTAAATGATCAAATAATGTACGTGTTAATGCCCCAAAGTTAACATCCGTACCAGAATCGATCTTCGTAGCTGCTATCGGTTCATCAGAATGACGACCCTCCATAATAACGGGGATCCATTCCTTTAGCTTATCCGGATTATCGGAGAATTCCATTCCACTAAATAGTGGGCTTTTTGACAGCGCTTCAAACCTTTTTTTCAAAAATTCTACATCTTTTTCCCCTTGTACTAAGCTCATATGCGGCAGTGGCATAACAAAGTCTTCTGGATGTTTAATTAACCCCTTATCCACCAGGTAAGACCAGAATTGTCTGGAAAGCTGAAATTGTTCATTGATATTGATTGCTTTCTTAATATCAATAGATCCATCTGCTTTCTCAGGAGTATAGTTTAACTCACATAATGCCGAGTGCCCTGTTCCAGCATTATTCCATTCGTTCGAGCTCTCTACCCCTGGCTCTTGTAGTTGCTCCAATACGGTAATCTTCCAATCTGGTACCAATTCTTTAAGCAATGACCCCAATGTTGCACTCATGATGCCGGCACCAATTAAGATAACATCTGTTTTCATTCCATTGTTGCTCATTTTCCCCATCCCTATCTTCTAGAAGTGCTTAAATCAATTGTAGGCGCATCCAATTTTAGAAATATTCACGCCTTACAAAAATTATTTTCTAAAATCATTATAACATATTACTAGTTTAGCAGATTTTTTTCGAATTATATATTAATTGGTATTCATTAATCGATATTTTCTAGTATTACTTTTTGTTGCCTTACCCTATAAATCGGCGTTATTTCCGACCAACTCCCATCATGTAAATAAAATTACTTTTCAGAGTAATTAATCATTGCATCAGAACGTAATATGAATTACTATATAAAGTAAAGGGGGTGAAAATTAGATGGAAACGATACGTTTAAATGTTTCACTATTGCGTAGAAGAGTACCGAATCTAACCAGTGCGGCCAAATCAATTGGCTTACGACCGGCTACTGTTTCGAATCTATGTACAGGGAAAATTCCAATTGAACGCGCTGAAGTAAAGACCTTAGTTGCACTTGCAACACTCGCTAAATGTAGTTTAGATGAGCTAATTATAAGAGGGGAGTCAGTGGAAATGATTGAGACTAAAATTAAAACATTGGATTTGTTTGCACCTATATCTAAGGGTGGGACTGTTGGTTTAGTAGCCCGTCCAGGAATGGGGCAGCTTGTTTTGTTAAGAGAGTTGTTTTATAGGCTTCATGATGATGGATATTCCATAATTCTATTAAAACCAGAAGGAAACCATCCGGAGTTGAACGATTTAACAGACTTTGATGTAGTTAATGTGGTAGACTCGATTGAAAAAGCTTATGAACAAATGATTACCATTGGAGTAGAGCAAGAAATCATATTCACAGCAGATCGCTCTCATGTTTTAACTGGTGAGATATTTGAGCTACAAGACCAGCTTCAAGCATATGATTTAAAATCTATTACTACTTTCCTACTTGATTTAAAAGGAGCTGTCGTAGATGAGGATTTACCATATGGACCTTTAGAAACATTACTATACTTTGATGCCGACCTCGCAGCAAGACATAGCTTCCCTGCTATCAACCCAATCTTTTCTACTTCTTCTGTTCTAGAGGGAGCTCACCTAGACCAACATCATCTATTTACACAGCAAAGAGCTAGAAAATTATTACGCCGTTATCGAGAGCTACGTTCTATTGTCACGGTACGTGGACTAGATAAAATTCCTGAAGCAGATAAGGAGATTTATCATAGAGGAGAACGTCTAGAAGCCTATCTAACACAGCCATTTTATGTAGCGCAAGAATACTCTGGAATAGAAGGTGAATCTGTAGATCTCGCTACGACAATAAATGATGTACGAAAGATATTAGATGGTGGAGCAGATTCTCTTGATACAAAAGCATTATCTTATATCGGGAAACTATAACATTCCCTTCCCAAAGGCTGGGACTCAGTGAGCACTTTGTCTCAGCCACACTTCTCTTTTTTATTCTATGACGATTATAACGCCAATACATTCTCATCTAAAAAAACAGACTTCCCAGGCATTCTTCTCACACGAAAATTACTTGCTTCTAATTGTCGATAATAATGGGATATCTTCACTAATAGCATGTAAGTGGGTTCCTCTTATCAATTGGAACAAGAGAATCATTTAAGGGTAAATAATGAAGGAAAAAGGCGCGTCCACTTAAATGGGATGCACCTCCTTTGTTTACTTCGCTATACTTTCTTTACAAACTCTGACTTTAACTGCATGGCGCCAAATCCAACGATTTTACAATCAATATTGTGGTCACCGTCTACTATGCGAATGCCCTTCACCTTTGTTCCTTGCTTTAGCACAGAGGAGCTGCCTTTTACCTTCAGATCCTTTATAACGGTTACCGTATCGCCGTCGTGTAATATATTGCCATTGGCATCTTTTATAGCTAGCTCTTCCTTATTGTCTTGCTCTTGATTAAGCACCCATTCATAGCCGCACTCCGGGCAAATGAGCATGGTTCCGTCCTCATATGTATATTCTGAGTTACACGTTGGACAATTAGGTAAATTCATATTTAATCGGCTCCTCACAGTTTAAATTTTCTTTCTCACATTACGTTTTTTAATCATGTAGGACTCCCCCATGGACACCCCTATTCCAAATCTCTTCTTAAATTCTTAAAGTAAAGGATATTTTTTTCAATCATTGCATATTCAGTATTACAATGTGAAAACAATTACTCGCACTATTATATCATGCATCCGCATCATCTCGTTCCTTTCATTTATCCACCCTAGGTATGTATTCCACTCCATTTGGGAAGAAAAGGTACTATAAAACAAAGATTAGCTATAGAAAGTGGTATGCAGATGATAGAGTTTTTAAAAGAAACTGGCTTGATTTTTGGTAGAATCATTACTATTTTGCCTTTGCTTCTTATCGTTACCTTACTTATGGGGAAACGAGCCATCGGTGAGTTACCTGTTTTTGACTTCCTAATCATTGTTACCTTAGGTGCGGTAGTTGGAGCCGATATTGCTGATCCTAGTATTCATCATCTCCCAACCGCCATGGCGATTATTGGAATCGGGATCCTCCAAAAAGTTGTCGCCAAATGGAAAATATCTAATCGGAAAATAGGGAGATTATTTACCTTTGAACCTACCATCGTGATACATAATGGAAAGTTCATCCATAAAAATCTCAAAAAGCTTCGTTACTCGATTGATAATATCCTGCAAATGCTAAGAGAAAAGGATGTATTTGATATCAGTGATGTGGAAACAGCGATTGTCGAAGCAAGTGGATCACTTAGTGTATTGAAGAAGCCGTTAAAAAATCCTGTTACATTAGAAGATATGAATAGGACGAATCCTACCTCCAACATCACGTTTCCTGTCATTATAGAAGGAACGATATACACGGATGTTTTAGCAGATTTAAACGTTGATGAGGATTGGATACGAACACAGCTATCCCAGCAAGGAATTGATGAGGTGGAGAAGGTATTCTTTGCTTCCATTAATAAATATTTAGAATTACAGATCTCGTTATATGATGATCATTCTATTACGATTCCACCGATTAAGCATTGATTTCTATGCGCTTCAGGTTTTCTGAGGCGCTTTTTATTTTGATATAAAATCTATCATGCTAGTAAACAACAATTAATTTACAGTATTCTTACCACCAATTTACATTAGCTTAGTAGAACATCTATATAATGAAATTTGTCGACTTAGGTATTATTTTAGGAGGTTACAACTTGAAACTAGCGTTAAACAATATCTCAATGAAGTTTGATGATATTACCGCTGTAGACAATCTAAATGTCACGATTAATGAAGGAGAGCTTGTATGCCTTCTTGGTCCAAGCGGATGTGGAAAAAGTACAACATTATTTATGCTAGCAGGATTATATAAGCCATCTTCTGGTGAACTCTATTTCGGTGACAAGTTAGTCAATGACGTAGAGCCTGAAGACCGTGGGATTGGCATGGTATTTCAAAATTATGCCCTCTACCCGCACCTATCTGTGCTGAAAAATATTATGTTCCCATTAAAGATGGCAAAAGTACCTAAAAAAGAAGCGGAAGAAAGAGCAATTGAAATGGCCAAGCTTGTGCAAATCGAACATTTGCTAGACCGTAAGCCGAAGCAGCTTTCTGGTGGCCAACAGCAACGTGTAGCCATTGCTCGTGCCCTTGTTAAAAAGCCGAATCTACTATTACTAGATGAACCATTATCAAACCTAGATGCTAGACTTCGATTAGAAATGCGCGAGGAAATTCGCCGAATTCAGCAGGAGGTCGGGATTACAACCATTTTCGTAACCCATGACCAAGAAGAGGCGATGAGTATTTCGGATAGAATTTTACTTATGAAGGATGGGAAGTATCAACAATATAGCCCTCCTCAGGATATGTACGATTTTCCTAAAAACGCATTCGTAGGTAAGTTCATGGGGAGTCCGCCTCTCAATATGATTCCCGTCATGTTAAATGAAGGAAGTATTACCATTAAAGATACCGAACAGTCCTTCCCTAACCCACTCACCATAAATCAAGCATTATCCTCATCTAATGAGGCATTATTAGGTGTACGTGCGGAAGATTGGACCATTGCAAAAGACACATCAAAAATACGCTTAACGGCCCTTGTTGAATTAGTTGAAAGAATCGGTCGAGATACATTACTATCTGCCACGATTGGCGGACATTCTATTCGTGCCCTAGTAGACCCTGAATTTACGATTCAGCCTGGGGACGCAGTAGATTTAACGATTCGGAATGATCGTTTCCACCTATTTGACGCAAAGACAGAAGCGAATTTAGGGTTAAAAAATGAATAAGGAGGGCTTTTGTTGAATCTAAAACCAACATTATCCAGTACATTAAAAGCTCTTCTATATTTATTACCAGCACTCGTTATATTAGGTGTTTTCAATATCTATCCGATTATTAAGTCTTTTATCATGAGCTTTTATACCGATTATGATTATTTCAATGATGTTGTTTATGAGTACGGATGGGATAATTTTTCTTACATTTTTCAGGATCATGAATTTTGGACAGCGGTTAAGAACACATTCATTTTCGTTCTCGGGGTAGTACCAGCATCCATTGTTATCTCATTAGTCATCGCGATCATGCTAAACTCGAATATTCGATTACGAGGAATATTCCGTTCTATCTACTTTATTCCATTTGTTACTTCCGTTGTTGCGATCTCTATCGTTTGGCGTTGGATTTATCATACGGAATATGGGTTGATGAACTATTTCCTTGGCATTTTTGGAGTCGATCCAATCAAGTGGTTAACAGATCCAGAGTGGGCCATGCCTGCACTTATTATTATGAGTATTTGGAAAGGGTTAGGCTATAACATTATTATTTTCCTAGCCGGATTACAAAACATTGATAAGCAATATTACTTAGCAGCGCAAATCGATGGTGCCAAGCCACTTAAACGGTTCTTTCACATTACCGTGCCTTTATTATCACCGACTACATTTTTTGTTTCGATTGTAGCGATTATTAATAACTTTAAAGTGTTCGATGAGATTTTTGCATTATTTGGTGGTAAACCCGGCCCTGCTTATAGCGCCCAAACGATTGTCTATTACATATATGAGAAGTTTTACAATGAATGGCAATTTGGGATTGCATCAGCCGCAGCTTATATACTATTTATCATCATCTTCATCTTTACCCTTGTCCAACTATACATAGGTAAGCGCAGGGTGAATTACTAATGGAGAGGGGAATTGAGATTGTACAAAAAAGCTGCTCTATCTAAAGGTTTTATCTATTTAATCTTAATACTTGGTAGTTTCTTAATGTTATTACCTTTTATCTGGATGCTAAGTACTTCCTTAAAGACTTCTGGGGAAGTGACAGCAATGCCACCCGTTTGGATCCCGGATGACCCTAAATGGGAAAACTATCAAGACGCTTGGGCTATCGCACCATTTCTCCGTTATACGATGAATAGTCTCATCGTTACCGTTCTCTCTACATTAGGGGAAGTGCTTACTACCATTCTCGCAGCCTATGCGTTCTCCCGTATTAACTTCTGGGGACGTGATGTTGTATTTGCTGTTCTCTTAGGTACGATGATGGTTCCGGGTGAGGTGCTACTCATTCCAAACTATGTAACACTAGCCAATCTAGGATGGATTAATCAATATGAAGCATTAATTGTCCCATGGCTAGCTAGTATTTTCTCTATCTTTTTATTACGTCAGTTTTTCCTTGGGATTCCGAAAGAGCTATCCTACGCAGCCAAAATCGATGGCTGTCGCGACTTTCGCTTCCTATGGACCGTCATGGTTCCATTGGCAAAGCCGGCTATCATTACGATTGTTCTTTTAAAAGCAATAGGCAGCTGGAATGCTTTCTTATGGCCATTAATTGTAACCCAATCCAAAGAAATGCGAACATTACCTGTTGGGCTAACTTCTTTTAGTACGGAAGCTGGAACGGTATACGAATTATTAATGGCTGCTTCCACGATGATCATTTTACCTATGATTATCCTTTATCTTGTTTTACAAAAATACATCATTGAAGGTGTTGCAAAAGCAGGAATTAAGGGCTAATCGATTTATGGTTTTACAAGGGTCAAACCCTTATGAAATATAAAACAAATCCTAGGAGGAAACTATGTTGAAAAAGCTTCTATTAACTTTACTTATTTCTCTTTTAACCATCGCTTTAGTAGCTTGCGGCAATAACGGTGACAAAGAAGAAAGTAACAAAGACGAAGGTAACAAGGAAAACACAGAAACTAATGCACCATCCGAATCCAATACGGATTCAAGTGTTGTGACATCATTAGATCAGCCGATTGAAATTGAATTCTGGCACGCGATGAGTGGTGGACATGAACAAGCATTAGAAAAAATCACCGACGATTTCAATGCATCACAAGAAAATATTACTGTAAAATTAGTTAACCAAGGTAGCTATGATGATCTTTCCACTAAAAACATGGCTGCGGCAAGAGCAAATACGCTTCCAGTACTAACACAATCGTATGAAGACTGGATTACAGAATATCTGGAAAATGATTTAGTAGCTGATATGACGCCATATGTTACAGATTCAGAAATTGGTTTCTCTGAAGACGAATTAAACGATATCGTAGAAGTTTTCCGTGAAATGAACACTTGGGATGGAAAATACTACGGACTACCTTTCAATAAAAGTACACGTATTATGTTCTACAATGTCGATTACTTAGAAGAAGCAGGTGTTGACGTTCCAACAACTTGGGATGAGCTTCGTAAGGTTGCTGAAGCGACAACAGGGGAAAAAGACGGAAGAAATGTTATCGGTCTAGGTCTAGAAAACTCTGTAACATTAGAATTTAACCAATGGGTACACCAAGCTGGTGGTGTTTACTTTGATGAAGCAAATGGAACCTTTGAAATGAACTCTGCTGAAGGTAAAGAAGCATTAGAATTTGTTTATGGCATGATTGAAGATGGCATCGCGCGTACTGCTGGTGAGGATGGTTACATGTCAGAGCCATTTGCGCGTGGTGATGTAGCACTTTACATTGGTTCATCTGCTGGTATTCCTTATGTAGCGGCTCCAGCTGAAGAAAACGGATTGAACTGGGGAGCTGCCGTTCTACCTGCTGGTAAGCAAGCAGCAACACCATTTGCAGGTACAAACGTATCCGTATTCTCTTCTGCAACAGAAGAAGAGAAATATGCCGCTTGGGAATATATGAAGTTCTTAATTAACACTGAAAACACGACTTATTGGGCAATGGAATCTGGTTATCTACCAGTTCGTTACTCTGCACTTGAAAGTGACGAATGGAAAGCTTATGTCTCTGAAAATCCAGAGTATGGCGTAGGGGAACAGCAATTTGATGCTGGCTTCTATGACCCTCGTATCAAAGGCGCTTATGCATTAAAAAATGCTGTAGCAAAAGAGCTAGACCGCGTTCTACTTGGTGAAATTACAGTTGACGAAGGACTAGCTAACGCAGAAGAAGCTGCAAAAAGAGAGCTTGGCCAATAATTAAGTTAACGACTTTTATAGTAAAGGAACCTGGATATTCAGGTTCCTTCACTTATTATTAAAAGGAGATACATATATGAATAAAACAACATTAACATTCTATGGTGGGTTACGTTCGATTGGCGGGACAATTGTCTCCCTACAATATGGAAGCGACCGCGTTATTTTTGACTTTGGACTTGTTTACAGCCCCCAAACCAACATATTAGATGGTCAAATACAAGTAAGAGAAAGCGCCATGACCCGTGATTATTTAACATTAGAACTTATCCCAAAGATAGATGGCATCTACCATGAAGCTTCCTTACCTATAGGCTCTTCATTAATACCAGCCAATCACTATCAAGGGAATACGGCTATCCTTATCTCCCATTTACACTTAGATCATATCGGTGGCATGGGCTTCATCGATCCATCTATTCCGGTGTTTATGAGTAAGGAATCACATGACCTTTACCAAACATTAGAATTAATTGGTGAAAGGGTTAATGGGGATAGAATCTATGAATCTTGTGAATATGACAAACCTTTCTTCGTTGGGGAAATTAAAATAACACCACTTCAAGTGGATCATGACATTCCTGGTGCTTGTGGCTTTCATATCGAAACACCAGATGGCGCTGTTGTCTATACCGGAGACCTTCGTTTACACGGTAATCACCCAGAACGAGTGGAATCATTTATTACAAAGGCAAAAACACTTGGTTTTGATGTAGTTATTATAGAAGGGACTACGCTACGCAGTGAAGAGGAGCTTCCTGAAGAATTGCTGGTTGCCAATAGGGATATCCCAGCGGAGCTAATAACCGAACCTAAGGTACCAAAGGTAATGGCGGAGCTACTTCACGACAAACAAGGAATCGGTATCTTTAACATTTACCACAGAAATATAGATCGAATTGCCGGTCTGTTACAAGCAGGACAATTACTAAATCGGAAAGTAGTCTTCGAAATTGGCACGGCCCAGCTCGCAGCTAATTTGTTAAATAAAGCGTCATTTTACATTTATGAATCGGAATCGCTAAGACTTTTAAGGGAAAATAATCAATTACAGGACTGGCAAATAAAACTGTTCAATACGTATCCTTCCCTTTCTGCTCAAGTGATTAATGAGAGTCCTCATGAATACCTATTACAAAATTCATACGATCAAGCTTTAGAGCTATTTGATCTCAACACAGAAAAGGGACTATACTTCCATTCTGACGGTGTGCCATTGGGGGATTATGACCCAGCTTTTCATAACCTCAAGCGCATACTAGATCATCTTGGTCTAGCTAAGGTTGCTGTTGGAACAGGAGGACATGCACTACCACAACATTTACAATATATCGTGGAGGAATTAGATCCAAATGTGTTAATACCGCTTCATAGCTTTCATCCAGAACGATTAACACCTAAAAGAGGGATTCAATTGCTACCACAATATGGGAAAACCTATATATTGCAGAACGGAGCATTAGTGGAATTAGTGGAGGAAGACATATAGATTGGTAGTAGAAGGGACTCCGAGGCTTGAGTCCCTTCTGCTAGATTTACACTATTTCTGTAGTCTATCCGAAATATGCTTTACCGCCTTCATAAATACTTCCACAAAATCCTCTCTTTGCACAGAGTGTAACACATGAACATTCGGTTCCTTCTCCATCCGATTTCGATAATCTACAACTGTCGCTCCCGATGTTATCCCTTCTAAGGACACTTCCACATAATAATCCTTCCCTTGAAATAACTCTGGTTTCAATAAATACATAACCGCACATACGTCGTGGAAGTGTAATACTTGGTCATAGTTCTCCTCGTCGAAGGGCGTTTTCTTGATGGCATCTAAGTAAAAGGTTACGAGTTGGTATGCTTTCTCTGCAAATTCAGTTCCAATCTCTAGAATTTGCTTTGCCTCTGCTGGTGTGACATATGCCTTATGGGTTACATCTAATCCACTCATCACAATCGGAATTCCCGAACGGAATACAATCTCAACCGCGTGTGGATCGACATAAGCATTGAATTCAGCAAACGGAGACATATTGCCGCCAACAGCTGCCCCACCCATCCAGGAGATTTGTTGAATATTTGATTTCACCTCTGGATGTGCTAATAGAAGTGCCGCGACATTCGTTAATGGACCGGTTGCTACGATCGTTATTTTCTCCTTACTATTCATAATCGTATCCAGCATGGCGCTAATAGCAGGACGCTCACTTACTGGTAATGTCGGCTCAGGGAACGAAACATTGCCAAAGCCACTCTCCCCATGGATATCCTCTGCTACTTCTAACGCTCGGAATATTGGCTGCTCTAAACCACGTGCAACTTCTACATCTGCTCCGATATAACTTAGAAATGCCCGTGCATTATAATTTGTTTTCGCTTGGGGAATGTTACCAGCGCAAGTGGTCACTAACCGAATATCTAATACATCATCATTAGCAAATGCTAAAGTGAGCATCATGGCATCGTCAATTCCTGGATCTGTATCAATAATAATTGGTAATCTTGTCATGAGAATCTACCCCTTATCGTTATGTATTTGTATCCTATCCATGCTTTTCCTACTATACTCCTTACTTATTCTCTATAACCTTGGCAAGCGAGCGTAATGCATCATACTGATAAATTTCATAGTTACGGCCTACTTTTAACAAGTATTGTTTTTCACAAAATTGGTTTAGTACATACAATAAATGGCGGTATGACACGCCTAAATAATCACAAACTGTTACATGCTTTTCTTTATACCCCCCCCGGTCTGCCGTTTGCAAAATAAAATCTGCAAGTCTGTTTTCTAGTGGAAAGGCGAGGCTCTGTGAATATTTAGCCGCCATATTGGTCGCCTTCAAACTTAAGAATTTCGTCAGTTCTCTTAGGAACTTCGTATCTTCCAGTAATTTCTTTCGATAGTGGGTTATAGGAAGCGCAAAGCAGATCGTCTTCGTTGTCGCTTGAATACCCTTTGTATAATACACGTCATGTAACAATTCCATTTCACCAATATATTCATTTTCATTGATAAAATTAATTAAGGAAACCTTTCCGTTCTGATGGGTTATATAAATCTTTGCCTTTCCCTCTATCACATAAAATAAATAATTGGGTCGCATACCTTCCTGAATAATCCAATCATCCCGCCTGTATTCATGGACTTCCATGTACTCCTCTATCGGAAAAGAAAATAAATGACCGATTGCGTTCTCTTCTATAAACTTCCGCTTTTTCTCGCCTTTGTAAATTTCCATTTCTCACCTCATAATAAGAGATATCTCATATTCTTACTGGATACTTCCATGATATCATGCAATCAACAAGGGGGACAGAGAATGAATACACAACGCTGGATGAGTATGCAGTTTTTTAGTTTTTTTCTAACATGGGGAATTTTTCTACCTTATTGGTCAGGGTGGATGATTTATACAAAGGGTATTAGTGTCTCAGAGGCTAGCTTGATTATGAGTTTAGGTCTAGTGGCTAGAGGCTTATCTACCTTATTTGCATTTCCGTATTTCTCCGGAAAAATTAGCAGTAAAATGTTATTGCATGTAACAGGGATCAGTACGATTATTGCGATTCTCTGTTATATTCCTGCAAGCGACTTTACTAGTCTACTAATCGTCACAATAGGCATACATATCTTTTATCCAACACTGATGCCTGCATTAGATAGCGCTGCTGGTGTGCTGATGCAAAATAAAGAATTACAGCATTATGGTAGAGCACGGCAATGGGGTTCGATTGGATTTGTGTCTGTCGGCATGGTATTGACTATTTTTACCGATAAATTTGGTGACGACATCATTTTATGGGCATTGCTACTTGGTATGATTGGATTTGTCGGTCTAGGCTTTATGCAAACACCAACCGTTCTAGCAGAAAAACCACAAGTGAGCAGCTCGCGCAGTGGCATGCTCCAGTTGTTCCGTATAAAGCACTTTAGTATCGTCTTAATTATTGTTATCCTACTACAAGCAGCACATGCTACTTATTACAATTATGGCTACATCTTTTTACAGGATATCGGCGCACCTGTTTATCTGATTGGCGTTATCATTAACATTGCCGTTTTAGCAGAAATCCTATTCTTTGCGATAGCAGACAAAGGCTTTCAGAAATATTCTGTCGGATCACTGCTGACTTTAGCCGCATTCGGTTCAACCATACGTTGGATATTAGTGTTCGCTTTCCCGAATGTAATCGTATTTAGTATTGCGCAGTTGCTACATGCCCTTTCCTTTGCGATGGGACATTATGCTTTTATGAAATATTTAATCAAGCATATTCCGAACGCACAAATACCTAATGCACAAGGAATGTATTCGGCATTAGCTCTAAGCTGGAGTACAGCCGTATTTACTATTTTCGGGGGATATTTATACGAAGTAGAACCGCGATTCGCCTTTATCGGTATGATCGTTTGTACAATTCCAGCTATGCTTCTAGCTTTCGTTTACCAGGGGTTAGAGCGTAAGCAAGAATCTGTTTCGTTTAATTAATAGTAAGGGTATAGAGGTTGGGAGTAACATTCTTATATTTTGGACTGTCCCAACCTCTAGTTAACCATCCTTACTTCTCCATACTATGTAGCCTTAATTTAGCTCTTCATCCACCTAATGTCTTCCAATTCGGGTCCTTCACATCCGTTTTTTTAGGCGGCCTCACAAACTCTAGGCATCTTTTATTCACAGCTCCAAATGCTATGAAATTTTGTTGTGCTTCCCTAAAGGAAACATCATTCGCACCTGTATCATCTACAAATTCATATTGATAACCATCATCTTCCCAAAAACAGATTTCACATATATCAAACGTACCTGGTGGCTCTTCATCTAATGTTTTATATCCGCAACAAGGACAAGTATATTTCATGTATTCACCTCTTGTGGTAGTATTTGGTGTTTTTTGTTAGGGAGCATCTTTCTTTGTTTTGGGTGCATCTGCTCACGGATCGGGTGCATCTTTCTTTAATTTGGGCTCATCTTCTCACGGGTCGGGTGCATCTTTCTTTAGTTTGGGCTCATCTACCCCCGGGGTGGGCTCATCTTTCTTTAATTTGGGCTCATCTTCTCACGGGTCGGGTGCATCTTTCTTTAGTTTGGGCTCATCTACCCCCGGGGTGGGCGCATCTTTCTTTAATTTGGGCTCATCTTCTCACGGGGGGGGGTTGCATCTTTCTTTAATTTGGGCTCATCTCCTCACGGGGTGGGCGCATCTTTCTTTAATTTGGGCTCATTTTATCCCGGGGTGGGCGCATCTTTCTTTAATTTGGGCTCATCTTCTCACGGGTCGGGCTCATCTTCCTTTAATTTGGGCTCATCTATCCTCGGGTTAGGCACATCTTCCTTTAATTTGGGCTCATCTTCTCACGGGTCGGGCTCATCTTCCTTTAATTTGGGCTCACCTACTCCCGGGGTGGGCGCATCCTTCTTTGTTATAGGTACACCTTCACCCAGTATAGGCACATCGCTAAGTAGACAAGACCTCATTCTTTATCCGGTCAGCATCTATTCCGGCTGCAGTCAGCTTTTCCATAGCTTCTTCTTCAATAATGTCCTTGAACAGTTGGAGATTCTGGTCAAACGCTACATATTGGTCCATCATAAAGCTCATTCTATGTTCGATATCAATCCATGTTGCTATATCGGCTTCGTTATGTTGTATTTGTGCCTCTAGTTTATCTAAGGCATTCGCAACCTTTGCTTCATATGTTTGTTTATTCTCATATTCAAACCAGAGATGATAAAGTTCCTCTCCCAATGAATCCCCTAGTGTATCTCTAATTTTTTCGATGGATTTAATTTCATTTAAGGCTTTTTGCTCTTTTACCTTAATATTATCCATCGTATCAAATGCTGGGATATCACCGGCTTCGGCCTCTACTAAATCATGGATTATGATCATCTTTAGTAGTCTTGAAGTATCTACCTTCTGTTTTAAATACGGTTCTAATAACATAGCCATTAAGGAGACTCTCCACGTATGCTCTGCTACACTTTCTTGTCTGCCATTAGATAGCCAGCTATGTCGCATTTCATACTTTAGCTTTTCACCTAGCTTGATTATTTCCATGACTTTCATCAGCTCTGTTTTCATGCTTCTTCCCCCAATAACTTTAGTGTACATCCAAAATAACATTTAAACTAACTCATCCCTTTTTGGTTGGGTTAATTAGAAATTATTTTGACATACATCCCTCTGTTTGCTTTCTCGTATGCTGCACGTCCCATGTTTCTTACGCTTACGGATAACTCTGATGACGGTATCAATCCTCCATTCATATATATGGACGGATCAATCATGCGGACTTTATTTTTCCGATGTATGTCATAGTGCTGCCGATCTTCTTTGACTTTCACATTAAAATGAAGTCTTCGCATGAATTGCAGTACATCTTGATCCTCTGATAATTTTATCTTTTTGATTACATCCTCATCCGTACCAAGGAAATCATCAAGGTTAATAATGTTTTTTTCTAATGATCGCTTCAGTGCCTTAGCTAATATATCATAACCATAGATATTTAATGGATCCATAAAGAAGTCGATCACTTCTTTGTAATATGTTTTGACAAACCATTCGGCATTCTCTATGTTTTGTAGATACATTTTTCCTTCTACAACGACTAGATTATCTAAAAAACGATTAACCTCTTCCAACGTGATATTTCCATATGCATACATATCACGAAGCGTATAATCCACCCTATCGGCACAAAGCTCTGGTGCTGGCTGTTCCAACAATGTCCACTTTGTATCATCCAGCAATAGGTCTTCATAATGATAGCCATGTTTCATTAAAATGTTGGGAATTTCAGAATTTTCCACAACGGTGCTATATATTTTTTCATGATAGTCTTCTTCCTTATTTTCAAATACAAAATCAATGACATGCGAAAAGGCGGTGTGGGAGACGTCATGTAATAATCCTGCGATTTGCTCCTCTATCGATCCACCAAGTTTTCTAATTAACAACATAACACCTACGGAATGACTAAAACGCGTTTCATCCCATTCTTCCTTCACCAAGTAGCTTGCCCCACCTTGATGAATTCCTTTTAACCGTTGTACTGGCTTACTTAAAATCAATTCTTCTAATACACCGTCTACTTCAAATTCCCCATAAATTTCATCATAGATAATCATTCCCTATCTCCCTTAAACCGTTAGTTAGAATTCTAGAATAACCTTATAGTTTAATAGTACTAAAATAGTATGTTTCTCCAAAATAAAAAGGCGATTTTCTTACATCGCCTTGGTTACGTTTTAATATTAAATAGGGAAAAATTCTTTAATATATATCGTAATAAAAGGAGAGGAATTCAAGATGTCATATTCGCTTCCCGTATAAAATTTGCACAAGCCCACTCTCCTTCGCGCTTATATAGCTCACTTACACGCTCCCTGTCAGAAGGTGGTTCCTCAATCCAATTTAGCAGGGTATGAATGACAGATTCTTTATTTGGAAAGTGTTGGATTGCGACTTCCGCTTGCTCATGGAGTCTTGTCGTCCAAACTTGAGAACGTGCCATCACCATGGAATAGTATGTTCGAATAAGCTTACGAGCGAAGCCTTGTGTAAATGACTTAACTTCCTCATTGGAGGCTGTTTCTAGTCTATGTAATGCCCGGTTAAGCGCCTCGCAAATATCTCCATTGAATTGAATCGCTATCTCCGAGGTTAGTTTATATGGACCAAATTGTTCCCCTACATCCTTTCCATATACACAAACACAAATCTCCCTAAGAAATGCATTTTCGTAATAATTAGCTGGGTCTACAGTATAATCATAATCGGTAACGGCAATACCAACATCCCGAACGAGATCACGATACGTTTGGGACAGTTCTCCACTAAGTTTCTTTAAATCGTTTACTTCATCAGAATTCAATTTGCGAGTAAAAAGAGCAAGAAGATCTAAATCTGATTTAACACGAGTCGCTTCACCTCTAGCCACACTACCATAGACATAAACACTATGTAAGCATTGACCAAACCTTTTCCTAAGACACTCAACAGATTCCTGAATGCAAGCCATATAGTCATTATCTATTTTATCGATATGAACATCGCTTATAATAAATCCATTAGCATCTAAACCATAGCCCGTTCTTAAGCTCACCATTTACTCCTCCTTTCCCTTTTTCTAACTCTATGTGCGATGGGAGTCTTCCTATTCTGATTGTTTTTATTATACTTGAACTCTGTTACCTTTTTCTCCTTTCTTCCCTCATTTAGAGTTCAGAACACTTAACTCTACTTCCTTTTCCTACTTTCCTTGCTCATTTAGGATACAGAGACGCACTTTCCCGCTTTCCTTTATTAAGAAAAAAAGCGACCCACTTTGGTCACTATATCTAAGCCTATATTCACATTTTAATTTTATCTAAAAGCCCAATACTGTACTTTCAAACACTACTCCCCATCTAAGTCTCCGCTCTGGATTACAATGAAGGATAATTATCTGGAAGTGTTATCGCGAGAATAATATAAATAATCAAATTTGATGGTATAAAAATAAAAATTAATCTTACTGCTAATGAAGGAATACCAAAATGCTCAGCAATTCCTCCACATACTCCAGTTAAAGCCCTATCTGTTGATGACTTCGTAAGCTTCTTATTCACTATAGCTTCCTCCTCATCTTATATAAGGTCACATTCTATTATGTATTACGTTTTAAAGCTGGAAAACGTTTCACTTACACATACTATAATTGCCCGTATTATCCCTTAATATAAGCTCAAAAAAACTTAGGGAACCCGAGCTTTTAGGAGGTTAATACCTTGACCAATTCAATTTCGTCTCTTATAGGGATACCTTCGTTTCCTATTAGAGGAATCTCTGGTTTAAGCTTTCTCGCTTGTTCCACTGCATTCGGAAAAATTTTTGATAAGGTAAAGCCTCGCTTCTGATAAAACCTTAACGCTAGTAAATTATCATTTGTTGTAATGAGCTTTATCCGCTTACAGTTTTTCTCCATTGCAAGCTTTTCCACCTCTTGAACTAAAGCTGTCCCTATTCCTCTTCCTTCCTCGGTGCTATCTAATGAAATAATTTCACATTCGTGATCTTTTATAATGTACGTAATTAAACCAATCATCGTATCTGCTTCATTTAAAGCAGCAACACCATCTAATGTGCTGCAATCATAAACACCGCTGGAAATAACCATCTCCGGACTTCCCCAATGTTGCTGAAAAAAGTCTATTATTCTACTTTTAGGTAATTCTGCTACCGCATAATACTTCATACTAGGTCACCTCTGTAATCTCGTTTACATTCAGATAGAAACCAGTCGTTCTATTCTATTAATATACTTGCTTTTCAATCTTTCTCCATTGCACGTAATCAAACGCAATTTGAACCAATTACAATTCTTTACACTCCTTTAAGAGTGAAAAGTTACATAACTAACCAATACAATAAAGAACAGTAATGTTTCTAGATTAACTAAAATAGGGTTCGGTTTTACCTTGGAGAAAAAGGTAACGCGTTTGACTAAGGCTGTATCCAGCATTATAGCGAAAAAATAAAAAACGAATAAACTAAATAACAACAAAAGACTTGCCATTAACACTTGTCCGCTACTCCAAAAAGCGATGCCTAAAAATAGTGACCAAACACATCTGAAGATATTGGCTAATAATTCAAATGGGTTGGATAATGTAGCCATCATATATTGGCCCTGCTTCTCTGTAATCGATTTATCCTCGTTATGTTTTACTATATACGAAATATGGCCGGTTTGAAGGGTCATCGTGATCACAATCATCATGAGATAGACAAACCCAAATATACTGCCCACTTGTAGAGAATCTGATTGTAGTAATGTATTTAGTGCGAATGGTAAAGGTAGCCACATTGCATACATCAATGCCATTAATAAATGTATAAAAGCATACTCGTTCCCTTTTGCCAATTTCTGATAAGTAAATATGATAATTAAAAAAATTTAAATGCCTATCCATCCCATAATCACAGTAGAAATTATCATCTATAATCCCCATTTGTTATACTTTTTTCCACTTCATATAGACCGTACTATTTTATTCCCTCGATATCTGCTCAATGGCTGTTAATAGGGTCCTGCCATTCAGCATTGGCACTCACTCCAAGAATGTTTAAAGAGGAATTTAGTTTTACATACGTTATCTCGCCGCTAATATGCTACTCCCATAGATTAACATCCTTTTCCTCATCACTAGCACCCCTTTTGTTTACGCAGCGTTCTCCTACGTTCCCATTTAAAAGCAAATACTAAAGCAAGTAATTGACACGTTATTCCCAAGCACCCCCCAATTGTTGGTGAATAGTTGATCAATGGGTGTAGTGCATTTCCTAGACCTATAAACGAAGAAGCTAAAAGAATAAAGATAATCGTTAATTTCTGATTTCTATTAATAGTTCTCTCCTCCTTTTAATAAAATTTAAACACTTTAAATATACATAAAATACGCTATGACTAGTAAAACAGTTACCCCAAGAATGGACTGAATCCAGATTAATTTATTGCTTATCCCGGCCTTTGCTTCTAGATAAAAAATATAACTATTTACTAATGCATAGCCTATTGTCATTAGGCCAAAGCCTTGTGGATTTATCGATATATATTGTAATAATCCGATACCCATTAAAAGCATTCCGATTGTGCCAACAACCATATTAAGATATAGATGTTTTTTGTCCTGATTCATATAGCCTAACCCCTTTCCATTACATGAAGAAGTCTTAAAAATCAACGGTATTTTTCTTAATATGGAATTTATCATCCACGCTTTTTATGACAATATCGAAGTTTTTACTGTACGAATGCATGAACTCCTTGTATTGTATACGTCTTTGCTGATGGGATTGCAGTAAATAATCCATGTTTGCTCCTCTTTTTTCTATATCGCGTATGGATCGCCTTTTTAATTCTGTATCCCCATCGGTATAAAAATAAATGAGTAAATCAAATAGCTCCGGATTGGCAAACGCTACACTCATGCCTTCTACAATGGTTATCTTGTTATGTGAGGATAGTACCTCACTTTTTGCATAGAAGGTATCTATCGTACGTAAATCCATTCCTTCCTTTAGCATCCATATATCCCTTTCCAAGGAAGGGATATGATGTGCAGCAGGATGACAAGCAGTCATCTTAAATCGATGGGCTGTACCTTTATGTGTATAATCAATTAATGCATGTTTTCTTATTACTGAGCTTACGATGTATGGATCGGTGTTTAGATAAGTAACCTGGCAATCTAGCTTTTCCATTAATGCATGGGCAAAAGTCGTCTTCCCAGCAGCTCCATGACCAGAAATTCCTATAATCCGCTTCCCATCTGCCTGACGAATCCATCGTGTGATTTTTTGAATTAATGTATCCAACCTTCATTCTCCTTGCTAGTAATCTATGCTACCTAACTTCCTATGAACGACTTTACTCTATCCAACGTACAAAATATTCAAAATATTTAACTCCATCTTATCACAAATTTGTTGTATCGTTTACATTATTTAACATAGTCTTAAATAATTTGGACTCTGTTTCCTAAACAAAAAAGCATACCAATACGTATGTTAATTGGTATGCTAATCCAAAGTCATTCGTTCAATTCCTCATAAAACTGATTGAATTCCTCTTCCGTCACTGCACGAAACAGTAATGGATCCTCCCTCATCCAGAAGAATAACTCAAAGCGATCTGCACCATCATGGAATTGACCAGTTAGCTTGACAGACTCCCCATCCACGGTCGTATAAAGCTCCAAAATATGTCCATCGGTTATGCCGTTTATTTGATAGTTCGTTTCTATATCCTGACTAGCGTTATCGTCTGTATGCTCGATTATTAATAAACTGCCAGTCAGCTCCCCTTCTAGGAGTGCCTCGTCAAATTGAAGGAAAAACGACTCCTCTTCTCCTGTATAAAGAAAGCCATTATGCTGTCTAAGCTCCGTGAAAAAGCTCCGAATACGCTCTTGCTCTTCATATTCTGCGTTATCCTCTACTTCTTTCTGGGATGATTGAATCCACCAAATTACCAATACAGCTAAAACAAAGACTAACACCGCAATTCCCCATATTGCTTTATTCTTCATTTCGTTTCCCTCTCCTAATAAGCCTTATTCACAAGGCGATTTGCGAATATGTTCAGTATTCTGATGCCGGCTGGAAAGTTTTTTATACTATCTGCAATAAAGAATCCATTACGACTGCTTGGTTTAGCTTATTTTTGAATTGGAATTCTTATGATGAAAATCACTTACCCTACTGAATTATTTTTTATTAGAAAGATAGTTAATTGATATCAGAAACCGTAACAAACGCATAGCCCTCTGCCTCTAAGAAATCTAACACGAGTTCCACCGCTTCTACTGTGGTTGCATGAATATCATGCATTAAAATGATCGATCCATCCTGTACATTTTCCTTCACAATGCTTAGAACCTGATCGGGATCATGTGATTTCCAATCTAATGTATCGATGGTCCATAACGTAGATGGAATTCCGATTACATCAGTCACTTGGTCATTAATCGCCCCATATGGTGGTCGAAATGCAGTTGGTGAAACGCCTAGTACACTTAGAATTGCGTCATTGGTCTGCTGGAACTCCTCCCTAATCTCCTCATTGCTTAATGTTGTTAAATCCTTATGGCTCCATGTGTGATTTCCAATCTCATGTCCTTTCGCAGCCACTTCCTTGACGATGTCAGGATAGAAAACCGCTCTATTTCCAAGCATGAAAAAGGTAGCCTTTGCCTGATGTTCATCTAACAACTTCAAAATCTCCTGTGTATTACTTGGATGTGGTCCATCGTCAAATGTAAGAGCAACTCGCTTTTTTCCAGCCGGTACTTCCTGTTCTAATCCTTGCTCTTCGTTTGGTTTTGCTGGTTCAGAATCTTCTGCTGTCTGGTTTGGAACATCTAACCGTTCTTTCCACTCATCGGTCAGTAAATCTTGCATTTCTACTAATGGTATAGCAATTTCCGGAGTGCCCGCAGCACCTGCCGTAACCTCATACTTATCAAACTTAAAGACAATGGACTCATCCGTCAGGTATACATTAGAGAACGTATTATTTTCATCATCAATCCATTTTTGTAGTTCTTCTTCAAAAAAGAACGGACTGTATGCTTCATTAATTTTAAATGCATGCAGTAACTTCTGGTAAATTTCTTCTCTACTTTCTCCCGTATCCTTTATGATATTGCTTTGGTCGATAAATTGGTTGTTCTCTATATCCGTTATAAATATTTTAGATATTTGCATACTGTTTGCCCCACCAAAATAACTTTCCTTTGTAAATACAATGGAATACACGTTTTCCACCACTGGGTAAATGTCAAAGGATAAATAGAAGGAGGCATTATGACCTTGAGAAAGCTCCTCTGTATCCTCTACCTCTTGGAGAAATTCTTGCTTTGATTTGGATACATAATCATTCATTATCTTATTTAACTGCTTGTCTTCAAATTCGGGATAATGGATGGCAAGATGATATGCTTCCTCTTCTAACACTTCTGTTATGATATTAACGCCAGGATAGGCGGGTTGTTCCGTTTCAGTTTCCTTCGCGCCTTGCTTTTCTGATGTGTCTGAATCAGAATCATTACTGGAAAAGACGAAGAATAACACAATACCTACGATTAACATAATCGGTAATACGAAATAAACTAGTTTCTGTCTCATTTATTAGCACCTTCTAATTCTTGTTGTAAACTCTTCCTATTATACGCCTCATAGAATGGGTTCACAATACCACGATAACGAACCTTTTACAATCGCCCCGCCAGTTGCATGATTGGTTATGGTTAGTTCTCCACCGTGGAGCCTAATAATCCTCTGTGAGATGGTTAGTCCTAGTCCAGCCCCTCCACTCAAAGCATTCCTTGATTTTTCCCCACGAAATAGCGGGTCAAATGCATGCTTCAATTCCTCTTCAGTGAATCCCACTCCAGTATCACGTACAGTAAAGATTACTTGTTGATTTGCTTGTTCCAGATGGATGGTGATTTTGCCATGAGGAGGTGTGTGCCGAACTGCATTATCCAATATATTGGTTATTGCTCGTTCTAACAAATGCGCATCACCTGTAACTACGACACCTCCCCCTACCCCTGTCCTCATCATGGTGATATTCTTATCCTTTGCACTTGGAGTAAGCGTATCAATGGCATGTTCGACTACTTGCGCTAGGTTAACCTTGTCTTTCTTAAGTTCCATTTCACTGATTTCTGTCTTCGTATAAGTGAATAAATCCTCTACTAAACGGTCTAGCTGTGCGGACTTTTCTTTACATACGGCGAGATACTTTGCTCTTTTTTCTGGAGAATCTGCTATCCCATGTTCAAGTCCATCTAAATAACCACGTAGGGCAAATAATGGTGTTCGGAAGTCATGGGCTACTGCAGCAATGACAAAACGACGATTCTCATCTAATTCTGCCTGCTTACGAAATGATTTTTTCAAACCTTCCACCATAACATTAAATCCATCGCGCACATCTGCTATCTCTGTCACGATAGACTTTGGCAATTCAACATCTAAGTCTCCCTCTGCAATTTGTCTTGCACCTGAGCCCATCCCTTCTAGCGGTTTCAAAATAAATTTACGTAAGGCGAGCGCGCTTAGCAGTAACGCTATGACAAAGCCCAATACCGCGGCAATAGTTTGATTCATTCGTGTATTCGCATAGGAGACGTAAAACCTTCCGACAATCTGACCATCCTCCATAACCGTAACTTGTTCAGACTTCCTGGAGGAGCGGTCCTGGTAGGAGCTTGATTCAAAAATAACATCGTCTGATGCTGATTGGATAGATACATCGATCTTATTTTCCTTTAAATGTTGATTGAACTGATCCTGCCATACAGGACTCGTCCAATTCGCTTTATTTTCTTCTACTAGTTGAATCGTTTGCTCCAATTGATTCTTTTGTTCTTCTTTAATGTCGAAACGAAATGATTTTGTTTCCATTACATGCGCTGTAACAAAGAACACCCATGGCACTATTGTTAAGAACGTACAACTAAGTATAGTAAAGGTCCGAATCCGTATCGTTTTCATGTTATTCTCCTTTAAAGCGATAGCCGATGCCCCATTCATTCGTGATAAATTCTGGCTGATTAGGATCGGCTTCAATTTTTTCCCGAAGTCGACTAATATGGACCCGTACGGTGTGCTTATCGCCAATTCCTTCCCAAAACTTCTCTAATAATTGCTCATAGGAAAATACAAATTTTGGATGCTCTGCAAATAGTCGTAGCAGGTCATATTCCTTCGGCGTTAACGAGATTTTTTTCCCTTCAATCATGACTTCTCTTGTTGATAAATGAATGGTAAGTCGACCATAATCCAATACCTTCATATTCTTTTCCCCTTGACTAGATCTACGCAGCACCGCCTTTACTCTGGCAACAATTTCACCTGGAGAGGCAGTCTTTACAATATAGTCGTCGCCACCTAGGGATAAGCCGCGAATTTTATCTACGTCATCACCGCGAGCACTCAAAAACAGAATCGGAACATCACTTTCTTCACGAATTTGTCTGCATAATTCAAAACCATTTAGCCCAGGCATCATAACATCTAGAATGAGACAATCAATCGTTCCCTGTTTTAAAACTGCCAATGCTTGTGCTCCATTATTTGCCGTTTTCACATTAAATCCGTCCACCTCTAAGAAATCCCGCAACAGCTCCACAATATGATGGTCATCATCTACAACTAATACCGTATATGTTTCGTTCATTAAAATCCCGCCTTTTCTAAAAAAGCCCTACTACTAGTCTAAATTCAGTGTATCACGTTTCTCATTAGCGACAAGCTAGTTCCTCGTTTTGTGATAGTTTTGTGATACTTATGTAGCATTATTTGAGAAGCTTTAAGTTTATCATTCTCCTTGGAAAGACAACTTTAAATTAGGAGGAATACACATGCATGTTCAAATTGTTTTATTCGATGGATTTGATTTATTAGACGCAATAGCCCCGTATGAAGTCTTTACTTCTGCTGCCTTGTACACAGACAAGCCCATTTCGGTAGCCTTTGTTTCCGCTGAGGGGAAGCGTACCATCCCAAGCGGAGATAACCAAGTAGTACTTCAAGCAAGCGCTAAGCTTGATATTAATCAAAAAGGAATTATTGTCGTCCCTGGTGCTTCTGGAACACTTGATACTACCGGTACGGATTCGATACCGGCAAAATTACAACAAGCAACTGAGACCGATTTACCTAGACTTTTAGAGGGGGCGATGGAGAACCCTGATGTTGTGTTAGCGACCGTTTGTGGTGGTTCTCTCATCCTAGCAATGGCTGGTTTACTAGAAGGGCGTCACGCG